>JAAEUB010000403.1 GCA_024227755.1 Paracoccaceae bacterium
CGTGGCAAAGGTTTTGCCCTTGGGTAGTTTGGCTTCCCGTGACCAGTTACTGGTGCGTACCTGAAAGCGTCGGGCGACCTCCTGTTCACACAAGGCGCTGAGGTAGCGGCTGTATGACCAGGCTTGTTCTGTGGCCTGACGTTGGTAGCTGGCGTGATAGTCAGCAAAGGCGGGTAAGCGCAGCTCTTTGAGCAGAATCGGCAAGCTGGCTTCAGACATGGCTCACCTCCGGGCGGGTGTTTTGTCCCGGCCCGGTCATGGCCGGTTGTGCCCAGTCACCTTTCAGCAGTTGGTCATAATCCTCAGCGGACTGTTGCCGGACGGGGATCTTGGGGTGCTGTCGTGGTTTGACAAAACGCTGCTGCAGGTTTTCCAGGGTGGGTAATGTGGTAGCTTGCAATATTTCGTTAGCCAGGGTTCCTTCACAGTCATAATCATGCGCAAAACGCAGGACCGTAACCATCCATTTGCAGGCCCTGTCGGCGTCAAATTGCTGCTCTGCCCGTTGCCATAATTCGTGGTATTGCGGTGTCGGCAGTAAGTCATCCCGCAGTTGCGAAAAGCGAAAAGCCCGGGGCTTGGCGGCCAGCGCATGAATA
>JAAEUB010000404.1 GCA_024227755.1 Paracoccaceae bacterium
AACGTCTTCAAATACTTCTTCGGGTCGCAGGTAATCTATCAGGGCGACCGAGATGTGCTCGCCGTAGATGTCGCCGTGAAAGTCGAAAATGAAGCTCTCAAGATTGGGAAGGTTTTCGCCGAACATTGGTCGCACCCCCATGGATGCTGCGCCACCATAACTTCCGGCATGTGGGCCTGTCAGTACATCGACCGTCACCACATAAACGCCAAACTTTGGCGGATGCAGGCCGGAAATTGACATATTGGCCGTTGGAAAGCCAAGGTCGCGGCCGCGCTGGTCACCGCGAATCACCTCGCCGTCAATCCGGTGCCAATGGCCCAGCATACGCGCGGCGTCATGGGGCAGCCCATCGGTAAGCGCGTTGCGGATAGCGGTTGAGCTGACCTCGCCAATCTCATCCGACAAAAGTTCGGCAATGGTGACATCAAACCCCATACGCGCACCAAATGACCTCAGGTTGTCCGCAGTTCCAGCCCGGCCCTTGCCAAACTGAAAATCCGCACCGACGACAACATGTTTCAGACCCAAGCCATCGCAAATGACCTCTCGGGCGAAAGCTTCTGGCGTCAGAGCCGATAATGTGGCATTGAAATTCAACTCATAAAGCTTGTCGATACCAAGCTTTTCCAGTCTATGCGCGCGGGTCTCGGCGCTCATCAGACGAAAAGGCGGGGCCTTGGGGGCGAAATACTGGCGAGGATGCGGCTCGAATGTCATGACACCCAAAGGGGCCGACCGGCGGGTGGCTTCATCCCGGGCAATGTCGATCACCCATTGGTGGCCCAGATGCACCCCGTCGAAATTACCGATTGCGACCGAGGCGCCCCGGTCATCGTCGTTTACAAACTGATAGTCGCGGATAATATGCATGCGCGCTGGTTAGCCGAGCTTGCCGGGCGGTGCAAGCCTTGCCTGGGACGCGACGCACACCGTTTTCTTCGAAGAAAACGGTTCGGAAAATTTGAATTTTCCGGTGCTAGTCAAACTTGCCGCTTGGTGCCAGCACAGTAGCCTCGCCTCTCAGCACCGGTTTGCCGTCGATCAGACATTGGGTCGACAGTTGCACCCTGCGTTTTGCATGGTCGATCTCAATCACCGTGACCTCGGCCCGCACCACGTCACCCGGACGCACGGGGGCAAGAAACTTCAGGCTTTGGCCAAGGTATACTGTGCCGTGGCCGGGCAATTGTTCGCCAATCACCGCCGAAATCAACCCGGCGGTCAGCATACCGTGGGCAATGCGCCCCTCAAAGATCGTGTCGCGCGCATATTCATCGTCGAGATGCACTGGATTGCGGTCAGTCGAGACCTCGGCAAACAGCTCAATATCGCGGTCCGTCACCTGTTTCGTCAGGTGACGTGTCATGCCGATCTCCAGCTCTTCAATGCAGATCGTGCCGCGTGGCATGTTGTCCAACATCTAACCCTCCGGGTAATATTATCACACAAGAAACAGCGCTTGCGTAACTTTATTACTTTGCAGGTGCAGAAAATCAACCCCGAATCGTTGGTTATTCTGCCCTATCTCAGCCACCCGGCGACATAGGTCGGCGAGGTCATGTGCTTGGCGATAAAGGCTTTTGTCGCCTCCGGTTCCGGGCCGTCTTTGATGGTTCCGGTTTCATCTGCAGCCAACCCGCCGGTGATGAACATGCTGTCGATGTCTTCCCCCATGGCCCCGGCTATATCCGTTGATATTCCGTCGCCAATTGCCAGTATGCGGGCGTTTGGAAGGTCCTGACCAAGTTCGGCCAACCGGGCGCGAGCGAGGTCATAGATAGGCGGGTGCGGCTTGCCAAAGTAAAGGCTGTTCCCGCCCATTTCGGTATAAAGCGCTGCGATTGCTCCGGCGCAATATTCACGCTTCTCGCCCCGATCGACAATCAAATCTGGATTAGCACAAAGTAATTTCATGCCTTTTTGTTTGGCGAAAAGCAGTTTGGGGCGCAGATCTTCGGGTGGGGCGAAGGGATCAAATGGTCCACAGCAGACAATGCCTTCAGCTTCCTCCAGCCCGACCTGCGTAATCGTCACCGGGTTGGCGACGACACGGATCGGATCAAAGAAGCTGAGGTCGTGTTTTTCCCCCATGAACCAGACCTTTTCACCAACCACCCCACGGTACATGGCGGCCCGCGCAGAATCGCCCGAGCTGACAATCACATCCCAGCAATCACGCGGCACACCCAAAATACCCAGATGCTTTTCAACACTTTTGCGGTGACGCGGAGCGTTGGTCAGCAAGACCACAACGCCACCGCGCGCGCGGTAAGTCTGCAGTGCAGCAACAGCTTCAGCAAAAGGGCGCACGCCGTCATGCAGACATCCCCAAAGGTCGCAAAAAACTGCGCCGTACTTTCCCGAAACCTCGGCCAGATTGCTGATTATCCGGGTCATCGACTCTCCCCTTTTTTGACTATGGGCGGATGAACAGCCTCAGACTTTCAGGTTGGGAATGATCTGCTTTTTGCGGCTCATGATGCCAGGTAAAAGCAGGGTATCACCGGACGCTTCAGCCCCGAAACTGGCGGCGGCGATGGCGCGGACCTTGTCGTTTGGCACCAGCAATGTCGCCTCTTCGGCAAGGATATCAACAACGAATAGCAATACCTCATCAACCCCATCTTCGGCCGCTATGGCGGGCATTGCGGCCATCAGGCCCTCTTTGCGGTCCAAAGGCAAGGTGGGTGCCGTGGTTTCAAGCACCGACACACGCAGCTTAGAGGTGCCAACATCGAAAATTTTCGAATCCATACGGATCAGTTCGGCGTCCGAAAAGGTCGAAACATCGGACTTGGCCGCAAATAATTCGCTGGCGTATTCGGGGATGGAAATGCCCAGCTCTGCCGCCAGTTTTTCAGCGACTGCCTTGTCTGTCGGTGTGGTGGTTGGGCTGCGAAACTCCAGCGTGTCCGACAGAATGCAAGACAGCATCAGGCCTTTGACGGCATCCGGCATCGACACCATGTCGCGTCCAATCAGCCAGTGCATTACCGTTGCGGTGGCAGCGACCGGGCGGATGGTGAACTTCATCGGGCCACGGGTTTTTAGCCCCCCCGCCAGTTGGTGATGGTCGATGACCTCGGCGATATGAGTGTCATTGATGTTGCCGGGTAATTCACCCGGATTGTTGGTGTCGACTATGACCACCTCGTCTTCGGCGCTGAGCGTGCCAAGGATTTCGGGCATCTCTACGCCCCAGCGCGCGAGCACAAAAACGGCTTCGCTGTTGGGGGGGTCCTGTACGTAAGCGCGGGCTTGCTTACCCATGATTTCGTTCAGGTACCATTCCCAGATCAGGGCAGAGCAGGTGGCATCGGTGTCGGGGCCGGAATGGCCAAATATCTTGATCATCAGAGTTTCCATGCGCGGTGAATTCGGCGCTCTTATAGGGGTTGGGGCAAACCTTGTCACGGGGCTGTTCGTCGGAGGGTGGTTTGCGCTAGAAGGCCATATGGCAAGCATACAGGAAACCGAGTTGTATCCCCCCGTGAAAGCTTGGCTTGAGGCGCTGGGCTTTGAAGTCAAGGCCGAGGTGGGGGCGGCGGATGTGGTTGCCTGTCGGGACGGGGCCGAGCCGGTGATTGTCGAGCTGAAGACAGGATTTTCCCTGACGCTTTTACAGCAAGCGGTAGCGCGACAGGCAATACCAGATACCGTCTATGTGGCGGTTCCGCGCTGGAAGGGCCGCGCCGGGTGGCGGGCGTTCAAGGGCAATATCGGCCTGTGCAAACGGCTGGGGCTGGGGGTGTTATCGGTGCGGCTGAAAGATGGCTTTGTGCAGGTGCACAATGACCCGGCTCCGTTTCGTCCACGCAAGTCAAAGGCGCGAAAGGCGGCGCTTTTGTCAGAGTTCGCCCGGCGCGAGGGCGATCCGAACACCGGCGGGACACGTGGTAAGCTGGTGACGGCATATCGCCAAGACGCCGAGAAACTTGCCGCCTATCTGGGTCAACACGGGCAGACAAAAGGCGCAGTGGTTGCCAAAGCTACCGGAGTGGCGCGCGCCACAGGGATGATGCGCGATAACCACTATGGCTGGTTCGAACGGGCGGGGAGGGGAGTTTATGGGCTGAGTGAGGTTGGTCACGTGGCGGTTTTAGCGAAAACTGCTGCCGGACAGGGGGATTAGGAGGAGTTTTCGCGGCAGGGTGGTTGACTCGGGTCGCACCGGTCCCTAAATCCCACCCGTTAGCACTCTCCTTTGGTGAGTGCCAAAACTGAAACACGAAAGAGCTGAGGAGCCTTGAAATGGCATTTACTCCCCTGCATGACCGCGTTGTTGTTCGCCGCCTTGAAGGCGATGATAAAACAGCAGGCGGCCTGTACATTCCCGAAAGCGCAAAAGAAAAGCCTGCCGAGGGCGTTATCGTTTCCGTTGGCGCAGGTGCGCGTGACGAAGACGGCGATCGTATCGCTATGGACGTTAAAGAGGGTGACAAAATCCTGTTTGGCAAATGGTCCGGCACCGAGATCACCCTGGAAGGTGAAGAGCTGCTGATCATGAAAGAATCCGACATCATGGGCATTATCGCCTAATTGTCCCCCAATAATTGAATTGAATAGGAGCAAGCACAATGGCTGCTAAGGACGTCAAATTCGACACCGATGCCCGCAATCGCATGCTGGCCGGCGTTAACATTCTCGCCGATGCCGTAAAAGTCACTCTGGGTCCGAAAGGCCGCAATGTAGTGATCGACAAAAGCTTTGGCGCACCGCGCATCACCAAAGATGGTGTAACCGTTGCCAAAGAAATCGAACTGGAAGACAAGTTCGAAAACATGGGCGCGCAGATGGTCAAGGAAGTTGCCCAGCGTACCAATGACGAAGCCGGCGACGGCACCACCACAGCGACTATTCTGGCCCAGGCGATTGTTCGCGAAGGTCTGAAATCGGTTGCTGCCGGTATGAACCCAATGGACCTGCGCCGCGGTATCGACACCGCCACCGGCGTCGTGGTTGAGGCGATCAAAAGCGCCTCACGCGAAGTCAAAGACAGCGACGAAGTTGCACAGGTTGGCACCATTTCGGCCAACGGTGAAGAAGCCATTGGTCAGCAAATTGCCGGTGCGATGCAAAAGGTCGGCAATGAAGGCGTGATCACGGTTGAGGAAAACAAAGGCCTTGATACCGAAACTGAAGTTGTCGAAGGCATGCAGTTTGACCGGGGTTACCTGAGCCCCTACTTCGTCACCAACTCGGACAAGATGATCGCCGATATGGAAGACTGCCTGATCCTCTTGCACGAGAAAAAACTCTCGAGCCTGCAGCCAATGGTGCCGCTTCTGGAAAGCGTTATCCAGTCGACCAAGCCTCTTTTGATCATTGCTGAAGACGTCGAAGGCGAAGCACTGGCGACTTTGGTTGTAAACAAACTGCGCGGTGGTCTGAAGATCGCTGCCGTGAAAGCTCCGGGCTTTGGCGACCGTCGCAAGGCCATGTTGCAGGACATCGCAATTCTGACCGGTGGTCAGGTGATCAGCGAAGATCTGGGCATGAAGCTTGAAAGCGTCACCATGGACATGCTGGGCTCGGCCAAGAAGGTTGAGATCACCAAGGACGAAACCACCATCGTTGACGGTGCCGGTGAGAAAGCCGAGATCGAAGCACGTGTTTCGCAGATCCGTACCCAGGTTGAAGAAACAACTTCGGACTACGACCGTGAAAAACTGCAGGAACGTGTGGCCAAACTGGCTGGCGGTGTTGCAGTTATCCGCGTTGGCGGCATGACCGAGATCGAAGTCAAAGAGCGTAAAGACCGTGTTGACGATGCCCTGAATGCGACCCGTGCGGCCGTTCAAGAAGGTGTTGTTGTTGGTGGCGGCGTTGCTCTAGTGCAGGCTGCTAAGGGTCTGATCGGCATGGAGGGCGAAAACGCTGACCAGGCTGCTGGTATCTCAATCGTTCGCCGGGCTATCGAAGCGCCTTTGCGCCAGATTGCTGAAAACGCTGGTGTAGACGGTGCAGTTGTGGCCGGCAAAGTTCGCGAAAGCGACGACGCTGCCTTTGGCTTTAACGCTCAGACCGAAGAATATGGCGATCTGTTCGCCTTCGGTGTGATCGACCCGGCCAAAGTTGTACGGACTGCACTGGAAGACGCAGCCTCAATCGCCGGTCTCCTGATCACTACCGAAGCCATGGTTGCCGACAAGCCGGAAAAACCGGGTGCCGGTGGCGGTGCTATGCCTGACATGGGCGGCATGGGCGGCATGGGCGGCATGATGTAAGTCTGGGTTTCCAAAAGGAATTCAGCTGTCATAAGCCAGCCTTAAAGGTTAAAGAAGGGGCTGCCCGTTTGGGCGGCCCTTTTTGCTGGGGATTTGGACAAATGTCAGTGGGCATATTGTAACCTAATTTGGGTTTGCTGATATCCCCCAGGTAGTCTCGACTGAAAAAGGATGTTTCGGAAAATAGTTCCTAATAGTCCTTCACATCCCGAGAAAACACCCCATGTTAAGGAGGACAACATTAATAATAAGGGGGCTAACCATGTTTCGATCACTTTTTTTAACATTTTTGGTTTTATTGGCCTTGCCGCTTAGCGCGCAGGACAATGAGAGTTTCCACTTTGGCGATGACGCTTTTCTGGCGGGCCAGCGGGTAAATCACTCTAGTGGAACGGTCGACGATCTGTTTGCCGCTGGTGATCGTGTGACGGCAAGTGCGCCAATTACCGGGTCTGCGCATATGGTTGGGCGCAACGTTACTGTTTCCGGGGGTGTGGGTGAAAACCTTTATGCCGGGGGACGTAATGTGACCCTTTCCAGCCCGGTTGCGGGGGATGCCATCCTTTTTGGTGAAAGCATAGAGGTTTCGGGTGAAATCGGCGGTGATCTTCGAGCAATGGGCAGCGATATTGAGCTTAACAATTCGGTAGGGGACGCAGCCCTTCTGGCAGGTGAGACCCTCTTTATCAACGCGACTATTGCCGGTGATCTGGGCATCGCCATGGATGAAGTCGAGTTTGGCCCTGAGGCCGTCGTTACCGGCGAG
>JAAEUB010000405.1 GCA_024227755.1 Paracoccaceae bacterium
ATTTGGCCGAAGTGTTGCGGATGGCGCTAAAGCCGCTCATCGACTGGGACGCTTTACGCATTGTCACAGGTGGTGCCGAAGTCGGTGAATACCTGACCGGTCACCCAAAGGTGGAAGAGTTGCATATCACCGGTGCGGGCGACACCCATGATGCGATCATTTGGGGGCAGGGCGAAGAAGGGCGCGCCAACAAGGCCGCTGGCACGCCCAAAAACACCCGCCGCATCACCTCGGAACTGGGTGCGGTTTGCCCGACCATTGTCGTGCCCGGTCCTTGGACACCCGCCGATATTCAGTTTCAGGCAGAACATATCGCCACGCAAAAGATGCACAATTCCGGCTTTAACTGCGTTGCCTGCCAGACGCTGATCCTGCCCGGTGGCTGGGGCAAAGGGGCAGCACTGATGGAGGCTGTGACGGCTGAAATATCCAAGGCCACACGGCCAGCTTACTACCCGGATACCAGCGACCGGCTTGCAGATTTTGCCGCCAACGCGGACAAAGTCGTGCACATCGACCGCAAAGACAGCCCCGCGGCACTTTTGGTGGACCTCAATGGTGCAAACAACGGCTATCAGCTGAAGAACGAGGTTTTTGCCCCGGCTTTAGGCATATTCAGGATCAGAGAGACCGACCCAGCAACCTATCTGGAAAAAGCCATAGCCTTTGCCAATGAAAACCTGCATGGCACACTGGGAAGCAGCATTCTGATCCATCCCGCCACCATCCGCAAAATCGGGAAAAAGCGCTTTGAACAGATTATCGCCGGGCTGCATTACGGCACAATCGCCATCAATGCTTGGACCGGGCTGGGGTTCTCGCTGACCCAATGCCCGTGGGGAGCTTTCCCTGGTCACACGCTTGACGATGTGCAGTCAGGCGTCGGGTTTGTGCATAATACCTTCATGTTCGACCGGCCTGAACGGGTCGTGGTCAGCGCCCCGTGGCGGCCATTTCCACGTAGCCTTTTTTCTGGAGAGTTCGCGCTTCTACCCAAGCCGCCCTGGTTCATAACCAACAAAAGCCAGCACAAGATCGGCAAGGCCCTGGCCCGGTTCCAGCATTCCCCCGGCTGGCGAAAACTACCGCGCATATTTCTAGGAGCATTGACGGGTTAACTATTGTCAATGATATCCCATCCAACGCAATGGCACGATATCCGCTCACTTAAACGGCGGCTCATCCGCTGATCCAGGGCGGTGGAATTTTGGTGCTTAAAGATAAGCACTAAAACAAATGGGTTGGTTAGGGCACACTGAAGGGCTACGCGCGCCTTGCTTACAAATCTACCTCGACCACACCGTCAGGGTCAGATGCACGCGAGCGACACAAGATCATGGCGTTTTCCCGTTCGGCTTTCGAAAGCACATAATCGCGGTGTTCGACATTGCCCGATACCACCCCGCATTTGCATACGCCACAAAGTCCGTCGGCGCATTTCACATCTACATGTATTCCGGCCGCCAGAAGCGCATCACTTGCACTCTCGCCCGAGCTGACAGGCACGGCACGACCGGATTTGGCCAGTTTCAGAGTGAAGGGATGATTCACGTATTCCGGCTCCTCAGGCAGGGTGAAATATTCCAGATGGCGTGCCTCCTCGGGATAATCACCTTTTGTCGCCGCATCTATCACTGCGTTCATGAAAACCTCGGGCCCACAGGTGTAAACATGCGAACCCTTGTTGTATTTCAACAGTTTAAGCAGATCAGCGCGGGTGCCTTCGTTGGAGAAATGCAAATGCACTCGATCCGACCAGGCAAATCCCGCCAGATCGTCCAAAAACCCTGCCCCGGCGCGGGTTGACGCTGAATAGTGCAGCTCAAAATCACGACCCAGTGTATGCAAGCGATGCGCCATAGCGATCATCGGGGTGACGCCAATACCACCGCCCATCAGCATTGTCATCTTCGCGTCTTCAGCAAGTGGAAAATGGTTGTGCGGGTGCGAAATGAAAACCTTGCGACCTTCAGTGAAAATTCGATGCATCAAGAGCGATCCGCCCCGCCCCTGATCCTCGCGCAGAACCGCGATCTGGTATTTTGAAGTGTCCGCCGGGTCGCCGGACAAGGAAAATTGCCGGAAAAACTCAGGTGCCACCACCACGTCGATATGGGCACCGGCGGTGAACCGGGGCAGGGGGCTGCCATCGGGTCTGGCCAGTTCATATTTCGTCACCTTCGACGTCATTTCCTTGGCTTTAGTCACAACAACCTGAATGACCGGAGCTTCGGACCGGTCGGCGGTATAGACATGCTCGGGTGGTTCCCCGCGCACGCGCCGGGCGCGGTGTTCATCCGCTCCGATCATCGCTTCATAGGCCTTGATCCCGGCCTCGCGGTCCACCGGAAACGGCCAGGCATAGGGCGGTGGGGCCAGATTGGCCGGATAAACCGCCAGCGTCTGGTCGGCGTGACGCAATTCAAGCCCCTTTTGCAGGCCACGCTTATTGACCGGATGGGCCGAGGGTGCATACGGGCCGTCCCCCACCATCTCCAGATCCCACCACCAGGTTTTGACCGGATTAATACCGCCATTACCAAGGAAATCGTCAAGCTTGGCCAATGGCTTGGCCGCCCACGGTGCATACGAGGCGATCCAGCGAAACGGAGCTTCGCCAAACAATCCCTCAAGGTTCCAAGGGCAGGTTTTCATGCAACGCCCGCACATCGCACCGTTCTTTTGCCCAACCCGGTAGGTGACGCATTTCTGGCTGTCTGATTTCCAGATTTCATAGCCGTTGAACATGCGTTTTGGCCCCGCCGTAATCGCACCTGAGGGACATTCACGCGCGCATTTGTTGCAGGCCTGACAACACCTTTGCATGCCGAAATCTATCGGCTTGTCATGGGTCATTTCCATGTCCGTAGTCACAACGCCCGATTTCAGGCGTGGACCAAGATAGGGGTTGAGGATGACCTCGCCAATTCGGCTGACCTCGCCCAGTCCGGCAAGCAGTAGTAGCGGCGGATTCAGCACCTCGTCATCCATCACCGAATGCACCCGCGCGCCGTGCCCCAACCTACGAATATGCTCGGCCAGCACCCCGCCCAAGAGGGAAAACCTGAGGTAAGCCCGCATCGACTGCGCACAGGCGATCCAGTCATCGCCTGAAGCACCCTCCATGGTTTCATGACCCTGGTCTATGATAATAGAAATGGCATTTTTGTGATAAGGATCAATGGGTTTCCCGCCCGCATCGTGGCTGTAATAAGCCCAATCGGGGCACGCGGAAAGCCCCACCGCATCAACACCCAGAAAGTAGGCGGCGGCCTTGATATTGGCGGCATTTGCGGCCGGGTCCGCAGTTGCCGGATGCACCGGACCGGTTTCGCCTGCTTGAAGCAGGATGAATGCACCAAGGCTGGGGCGAAAGGCAAAGGCAGTGGCAGATTTGCGTATGTAGCCACCATTTTTTGAAGCCTCCTGCACCTTCTTACCCAAATCCCCAAACAAGCCGCGCGCAAACAGATTGGCACGTTTTGGCACCCTCGCGACATTGGCCTCATCGATATAGGTGGTGGGTTTCTCGACCCGCTTAAGTCGCTCAAACGGATGCCCGCCATCCACAAATCGACGCTTGTCAAAGGGGTCGGCGTTGCGGAAATTTCGTGCGTGCTTACCCAATCCACTGCGCCAGCTTATGGGTGGTTTAGCATGGGGTTTCAATGGCTTGTCCGCTGCCAACTTAAGCGTCGTTGTTACCGCCGCCAAGCCGTAACGGACCCCGTGAAACGGGTTTACCGCGACACCACCATCTTCATATGCTAGCCCGGCCGCCACAGCGAGGCGCTCAAGATAGACGTCGCTGGCGGCACCGGTATGGGCGCGTGCCTCAAAGCCCAAAAGCCGCAGATAACTGGCCAGGGTCACTGCGGTTTCGGCCCCGCGAAGGCAGGCCCGGTGTGCCTGCGCATCCTGGATCCATGCAGCCCCGTCCTCGGCCAATCCCGGGTCGCGCGGGAAATCATAAAGAAAAACCAATGCGTGGCCGTGATGGGCGCAATCATGGGGGGGCGAGGCCAGATTTTCACGCAGCCCGGCCATGATCATGTCAACCCCGGCGGCAAAAGTTTTGACCTGCATAGTGTCGATTTTATGAGACAACTTTATCGTATCAGGATTGCTTACCGGGGTTTCGCGCCACGCAGTATCTGGAACTTCGCATATTCCCACATGGGCGGCATCACAGTAATAGCCAAAGCCCTTAAGGTGGTTCGAGCGTTCGACCGGATCGTCGGGGATGATTGCGCGCTCAGGTTTGACAAGGCCGTCGCGGGTGGCGTCCAGCATCGCCTGGTATTCACCCATGGCATTGATAATAGACAGCTCATTTTCCGAATGAAAACTTATGGCAGGTTGTGGGGTCAGCGCCTCTAACCCGGTGGTGGCGTCCTGACGTGCAAGCCCTTCCAACGGGTACGGCCCCAGATAGGCGGGGCGGGAGCGATAAGAGCGAAGACGCGCCATGTCGTTACCTTTCTTCAGAGCATTTTCAGCGGGGCATCGTCGCCCTCGCGTAGTTTTTCAAGCAACCGGGTCAACTCGGTCAGTTCGCCGGGGGTCAGACGCGCTTCGGTTTCGCTACGGGCACTTCTGGCCAGCGGGTCGGCCTTTGCCAGTTTTTGCCGCCCGGCTGTGGTCAGGGCGACTTCGGTCCTGCGCCCATCTTTCTGCCCGCTCTGACGGGTGATCAGGCCTTGTGCCTCCATCTGGCGTAGCGCGCGCGATGTAGCGGTGCGATCAATGCCAATAAATGACGCAATATCAGAGGGGTTTCGTAAGCGTTCTGATCCGGTCGCTATAAGTATACACCAAGTTATCCGGGTCAAGTTCAGGGATTTCAACGCCGGCTCGAACCGCCGTTCGCCGTGCCGGGCGGTAAGGGTAAGGAGGTAGCCAAGGGCAGTGTGAAGATCATAGGGTGCTTTCATCATAGTTGACATTGTCAATTAAAAATATACCCCTGTCAATCACTACCATTTAGGCTATGGATTGGCAGAGGAAATGGGAGCAACCTATGCGCGCAGACGGCATACTTTTTGACAAGGACGGCACCTTGTTTGATTTCACCGGAACATGGGCGGTCTGGGCCAAAAGCTTTCTTGATAACCTGACTGACGGTGACAATGAGCGAGCGTATCAAATTGCGGCGGCGATCGGGTTTGATTATGTCGCCGGTGTTTTTGCTCCGGACAGCGTCGTGGTTGCCCATACGCCCGATCATATTGCCAAGGCTTTGCTGCCTTACTTTGATTTGGACGCGGCCGCTCTTGCAGATTTCCTGAATGCCGAGGCCGCCAAAGCCAAACAGGCCCCGGCTACACCTCTTAAACCACTTTTCACCAGGTTGAAATCCATGGGCGTGCAGCTTGGCATTGCCACTAACGACGCCGAAGCCCCGGCGCGCGCGCATCTGGAGAGTGCTGGGGTCACCCATTTTTTTGACTATATCGTCGGCTATGACAGCGGCCATGGTGGCAAGCCTGCTCCAGGGCAGTGTTTAGGCTTTCTTGAGGCGACCGGATTGCGTTCTGATCGCGTTGTAATGGTTGGTGACAGCTTGCACGACCTGCATGCGGGCGCGGCCGCAGGGATGCAGGTAGTGGGCGTGCTGACCGGGCTGGCTGACGCGGATGAGTTGTCCCCTCACGCCGATATTGTGTTGCCGGATATAGGTCATTTACCCGCTTGGTTGGCGGCATAAGTCATGGGAAAGATAGAAAAAAGGCTGAAAGATCTGGAATTGGTGCTGCCCCGGCCTCTGCAATTACCCCCTGGTATGAAGTTACCCTTTCCCGAGGTTAATATTCGCGGCGATCGCGCCTTTATCTCCGGCACCGGGCCGCTAAATGCAGATGGCTCACTTGCTGGGCCGCTGGGAAAAGTAGGTGCTGAGGTTTCCGTCGAAGAAGCCACCCATCTGGCGCACCTGACTGGTCTGGCGATGCTTGCGGGGCTACAGCGAACCCTTGGCTCGCTTGAACGTATCAGCGGCTGGTGCAAGGTTTTCGGTATGGTCAATTCGCCCGGCAGTTTCACTCAGCAACCTGCCGTGATCAACGGGTTTTCCCATCTGATCCTTGACGTTTTTGGCGATGAAATTGGCCGCCATGCGCGTTCGGCGATCTCGGTTGCATCACTGCCGATGAACATCGCGGTTGAAATTGAGGCCGAGGTGGTTTTCATCCTTTGAAAGCTCACACCTGCCCGTGATGCCACAGAAAACGACTGATCAGGTCGCTATCGGTCGGTCTTTGCCCCGGTTTGGCCGGATGATGAAACCGACACGGGATCAGGAGGCGGAACATGGCAAGAGCAGCACGCAGGCGTCGCGGTGGTGGCAGGGCAGAGCAGTCTGGTTCCGCCGGGGCAATTCAACAAAGCCCGTGGCGTATTCCACTCAATATTGACCGGCCAACCGAACCGCTGGCCGAAGACGGAATTGCCGCGATCCATGACGGGGCGATGCGCATTCTGGAAGAAATTGGCATCGAGTTTCTTAATCCCGAAGCGGTCGAGATCTTGCGCAAAGCGGGTTGTATCATCGAAGGTGAAAACGTTCGCATGGGCCGCGATTTCGTCATGGAAATGGTCGGTCATGCGCCATCACAGTTCGATATAACCCCGCGCAACCCGGCGCGAAAGATTACCATTGGTGGTGGTCATATCGTCTTTGGCAACGTCTCGTCGCCACCCAATTACTGGGATTTCGAAAGCGGCGGTGCGGTGCCGGGCACCCGCGAAACCTGTCGTAACATGCTGAAACTTACTCAGTATTTCAATTGCATCCACTTTGCTGGTGGGTATCCGGTTGAGCCGATGGACCTGCATGCCTCGACCCGTCATCTGGATGTTGTCTATGACAAGCTGACCCTGACAGACAAGGCAATGCACGCCTATTCCCTTGGGGCTGAGCGGGTCGAAGATGTGATGGAAATGGTACGCATCGCCGGTGGGCTTTCACATGAGGAGTTTGCGGCCCAGGCGCATATGTACACCAATATCAACTCGACCTCGCCCCTCAAGCACGATTTTCCCATGTTGGATGGATGGATGCGTATGGCCCGCCGTGGTCAGGCGCTGGTTGTCACACCCTTCACCCTGGCCGGAGCGATGGCCCCGGTAACCATGGCCGGTGCCGTGGCGCAGTCAATTGCCGAGGCGCTATGCGCGGTGGCGCTGGCGCAATATATCAACCCCGGCGTGGCCACCGCGATCGGCACTTTCACCTCAAACGTCGACATGAAATCCGGCGCTCCTGCCTTTGGCACCCCGGAATATATGCGTGCGACGCAGATGACCGGGCAGATGGCGCGGTTTTACGGTCTGCCCATGCGCTCAAGCGGGTCCTGTGGCGCCAATGTGCCCGACGGTCAGGCTATGTGGGAAACCTCAAACAGTCTGTGGGCGGCGGTGCAGTCGGGCACCAATATGGTCTATCACTCTGCCGGTTGGCTTGAGGGCGGGTTGATTGCCTCACCTGAAAAATTCATAATGGATTGCGAGGTTATCCAGCAAATTCAACGCTATATGGAGCCGGTGATTACTTCGACAGGCCCTGATGAGATTGCGCTTGATGCGATCCGCGAGGTTGGCGGAACAGGACACTTCTTTGGCACGCAACATACCCAGGATCGATATACTACCGCCTTTTACCAACCCTTCCTGTCCGATTGGCGCAACAACGGTGCCTGGGAGGCCGCAGGCGGCATCTGGACGGCCGAGCGCGCCAACAACCTCTATAAGGAAATCCTCGCGGATTATTCTGAACCACCAATGGATGAAGCAATCCGTGAAGAACTGGCCACCTTTGTCGCCAAACGTAAAGAAGAAGGCGGTGCACCCACCGATTATTAGGAGCAGACGTCCGGGCCGGGTGTATTCACTGGCGCAGGATGTACGCTTGATCTTCTCCACAAGGAGCACAATCTATAGGTGAAAGTGGATTTGTGTCGATCCAGGCGCTGATATTTCAGATTTGTTAACTTTTACCACCGATGCTGTGACGTTTAGTTTGAGTAAGGGTGAGTAAATGCACGGATTGATAAATGGGGCGCTGCAAGGCTTTCTGTGCGCGACTTATGGCCACGAGTTGTGGCGCAAGGTTATGGATGAGCTTGATACTGGCTTTGAGAGTTTCGAGCCGATGTTTCATTATGATGACGCACTCACACATGCGCTGATTGATACCTCTGCCAAAAATCTCGGTAAGCCACGTGATGTGCTGTTGGAGGATTTTGGCACCTATCTGGTGGCCAATCCACGCAGCGAACGGGTGCGCCGCCTGCTTCGTTTTGGCGGCGTCGATTATGCAGATTTTCTGCATTCTCTCGATGACCTTCCCGGGCGCGCGCGCCTAGCGGTGCCAGATCTGAACTTGCCGCAACTAGAGCTGCACGAGCATGGTGAAAACGGTTTTTCACTGTCCTGCACCTCGCCAAATCTAGGGTTTGGTCATGTCATTTTAGGTGTTTTGCGTGCACTTGCCGACGATTACGGCGCGTTGGCCTTTTTAGAACATCTGGGACGATCGGGCGATTGTGACACCCTGTCGATCCAACTACTTGATTCCGGCTTTTCCGAAGGTCGGGAGTTTTCACTGGCGCAGAAAGTGACTGAACATGTGTGATAATCCCGAAATCTGTATCTGCCAGGATACGCTGGACCGGATGATGCCGATGCATGTCCTAATTGGTCCGGAGGAACGGATCACCCATGTAGGTCCGACACTGGCCAAAACCCAACCCGGTCTCAATCTTGTGGGGCAGCATTTCTTTGACGTGTTCCAACCACGCCGGCAAGGATGCCAGGGCAACCTGATGGAAGCCTGCGCCAAACCTGGCATGAAAGTATATCTTCGTTTGCGCGACGAGCATGCTACCCAGTTGATTGGCAACGTATCCGTATTACCGGACCGGGCAGGAATACTGATGAACCTGTCTTTTGGTATCGCTGTGATTGACGCGGTCGGGCGCTATGATCTGGCCGGGTCCGATTTTGCCGCCACCGATCTGACGTTGGAAATGCTTTGGATGTTCGAAGCCAAGTCTGGTGCGCTGGCGGAAAGCTCTGATCTGGCTGAACGTATGTATGGGGCGAAAAAGGCGGCTGAAGCGGATGCCGCATCTGATATGCTGACTGGTCTGTGCAACCGCCGGGTGCTGGATCAGGTGCTGGAACGGTTGGTCAGCCGCAATGCGCCCTTTTCACTGATGCATCTGGACCTTGATTTCTTCAAAGCGGTAAATGACACGCTTGGCCATGCGGCAGGCGATCATGTTTTACAGGTTGTGTCTGAGATTCTGACGGAAGAAACCCGCGAGGAAGACACAGTGGCGCGGGTTGGCGGCGATGAATTTGTCCTGGTTTTTGACAACATGACTGATCCAAAACGCCTGGCCAAGATCGCCACCAGGATGATTACCCGGCTTGAAGAACCAATTTCCTTCAAAGATGATGTCGCGCAGATTTCCGGTTCGGTTGGTGTCGTAAGCTCGACCCATTATGATCCACCGGACGTGGCGCAAATGATGGAAGACGCCGACGCCGCACTTTACGCCTCAAAAGAACGCGGGCGTGCCTGCTTCACCTTCAATCAGCCCGGATTAACTGCGCTCGCGGGAAACGCCATGACCAAAGCTGGCTAGAACGCGATCTTTGTTATCTTTGCTGGCACGGGCCTCGAGAAAATGAGGTTTTACGAATGTGCACTGGACGTGTTGTGCATTATTGCGGCTCTTACGCGTACCTATATGTTTCCCAGCAATGGCAGCATCAAGGTAAGCAGCTCGGCCTGTGAAGAAATGCGGCACTTTTTCTAAAGCTGCTTGCGGAAAATCTTCTCTTTTGTGCTGACTGATTCCCAACCTCAAGCCGATTGACACGGATGAATGCCCCCGCAGGACAAGCATCGCACCTTCGGCTTGCCTTGGGCTAAGCGCAATGTCGTGGTGCCGCATTAATGCGCCAATAAGGTTGGAGGTAACGTTGCCCTCGGCGTGTTCACCTTCCGGGGTCAGGTTGCGTCAGTGAATATCGGATAACGCTGCCAAAACCGGGGCGATGCGATGGGCAGTGGTAATTTCGCGAGGGCTGAATTTCAAGTTCGATTTAGTGACGCGCCAAGGCAGACATGCAAAGACACGCCTGTTGTTGGTAGGTGATGAAATCCAATTCCTCGACCATTGTTGTTTTTTGGAAATAGCCCAGAAAATTTCGATTGCGCCGAAATTGATCGAGGATGTTTATGAACAATCGGCGCAAAAATACTTATGTAACCCGGGCCGAGGCGTTTCGTCTGGTCCCGCTGGCCCTTGATAATACCCGGTATCATCTCGGGATTTCTCATGGCTTTTACTATTTCGCTGGATGATTTCATTATCATCAATTTCGTCAGGTGTGGTGGGGTCGAGACCTTGCCGAAGGAGATTTTCGGATCGGCTAAAACCGGCATCAAGCCAAACATCAGGGCAATTTACACCCTGCTTTCGCCGCCGCCGGGGTGGCATTGGCGAATATCGAAATCGTGAAGAATAGGAAAACCCCACAGCGGGCTGGCGTAACCGGCAAAGCATTTGAAAATGCCCTGCGCGGCCTGATCGCACGGCCATTGGTTGATATTATGATTCTGTCGCCAGCGCTGATTATGAATACCGGATCGGGCAGATCGAAGGTTTTCTGCGCTATAGCGCCAAAAGTGTGAGTGGATCTGCGGGCCTGACAGCGTTTTTTGCAGACTCAACTGGTCTGTTTTTGTGACAGGTATGGCGCGTTAAAGGGCGCCTGGAATAAATGTTAGTACCGGCTGAGATATTGGCCTAAACTTCGTGAGTGTTTTTGGGGGATACAAAGGCTATGGCCATGCGTTTCACGCTTCGCCAGCTTGAATACTTCGTCGCCGAGGGTGAAGCGGGAAGCATTGCAATGGCGTCGGACAAGGTGAGTATTTCCTCGCCCGCCATTTCCGCTGCAATCGTGCAGCTTGAGGATGAGTTTGGCCTTCAAGTGTTTGTTCACAAACACGCCCGCAGTCTGTCCCTGACGCCAGGCGGGCGTAAGTTTCTGGTTCAGGCTAAAACGGTTCTTGCTGCGGCGGAAAAGTTGAACGGTCTGGCGAGCAATATAACCGGGCGGGTCCAGGGGCCGCTGAATATCGGGCGCCTTTCGACATTTGCACAACTTGTTTTGCCGCAGTTAAGGCAAAGGTTTGAAGCCAAATACCCTCAGGTTCGCAAAAAGCAGTCAGAATTGGATCAGGCCGCCATCTTTGAACAACTCCGCAACGCCGAGATTGATGTGGCTTTTACTTATGATCTTGAAATTCCATCGGATATTACTTTCATACCGATGTTAAAACTGCCCACCTATGCGATGCTGGCCGTGTCGCATCCATTGGCCGGAATTGCGCATTTAGCCCCGGAAGGCCTTGCCAATTGCGCTGCTGGTCCTCCTATGCGGAATCTGAATTAAATGACCCCGACGCCGAATTCGACGCATGCGCGTGATGTTGCCAGCCATCTACATCCATACACCAACCTTGCGGCGCATAGTGAGCGGGCCCCGCATGTTTTTCAGTGTGGCCAGGGGATTTACATGTTTGACGACGACGGCAAGCGCTATGTCGAGGGGCTTTCTGGGCTGCAATACGCCCATAATGCCTTTGATGTGCCGATCAAAAACATCCTGCACACCGATTGCCCGCATTATTATCATTACGGCGAGGACGGCGAAAGCGAAGAGGATTATGTCTCCCGTTTGGCCGCCAATCTTGAGGATCTGATCCAGTCCGAAGGTCCCGATACCATCGCCGCCTTCATCGCCGAGCCGATATTGGAGGCCCATGACGATCCGGACGCATTGTCTGTTGCCTTTCAAATCGCCCAAGGGCGCGATGTGCCGATGCATATGTGGGTCATGAGCTTTACGGTGCGGGAGTTTTTGAAACGTATTCCAAAAGGGCGCGCGTCCCCCGGTGACATGTGGTTTCTGGCCCTGCCCAAGGTTGGCG
>JAAEUB010000406.1 GCA_024227755.1 Paracoccaceae bacterium
ATGCCAACCACATGGCCTTCGTCGTCCACCACCGGAAATCCGGTTATGCGGTATCGTTCCATCAACGCCTTTGCATCCGCCAGTGTCTGGTCGGGGCGAAGGGTAATCGGGTTGTACACTATACCGCTTTCAAACCGTTTCACCCGGCGCACCTCACGCGCCTGCTCATCGACGCTCAGATTGCGGTGCACAACGCCCATCCCACCCGCCTGCGCCATGGCAATGGCCATACGCGCCTCGGTCACTGTGTCCATGGCCGAGCTGAGCAGCGGTATGTTCATGGCGATAGAGCGGGTAACATGGGTCGCGGTATCTGCCGTCGAGGGCAGAACCGAACTGGCGGCAGGCACCAGCAAAACGTCGTCAAAAGTAAGGGCCTCGCGAATCTCCATGGGGGTTCTCCTTGGGGGGTTCGTTTGGCAAGTCTCTATTTCACGGGTGGGGGGATTTGGAAAGGGGCAGACGAGATTTTAAACCCCTCGCGTGAGTATTTTTGCTTAGATGAAAGGGAAGCTTTGACATTGGCGAAATCTCATGGCCACTTCGCCCGGTAGACACCGGGTGAATCGGAGGCGTAAATGTACCTATCAAATCGAATTACCGGGCTGACCGGGAATGACGGCGACGGTTGGGGTTTATTCTTACGTGCGCGCGAGATGATTGCCGCAGGTGAAGATGTGATTGAGCTGACGATAGGCGAACATGACATCAGCACCTCGCACATCATATTGGGAGAAATGGATAGGTCTGCCCGAGGTGGCCATACCGGCTATGCGATGGTGCCCGGAGTAACTGCTTTGCGTGATGCGGTTGCGGCAAGGGTTGAGGCACGCACCGGCGTTACCACCACCCGCGACAACGTGCTGATCACGCCGGGCGGTCAGGCCGGGCTTTTTGCCACTCATGCTGCGGTGTGTGACCCGGGCGACCGGGCGCTTTACATTGACCCTTATTACGCCACTTATCCCGGCACAATCCGGGGTGCATCAGCATTTCCCGTCAGCGTTGAGGCGCGCGCCCAAGACGGCTTTCAGCCACACGCCGAGGCAATCGCGGCCGCTGCGCCCGATGCCAAAAGTCTTTTGATCAACAGCCCCAACAACCCAACCGGGGTGGTTTATAGCCATGAAACGCTGGAAGGCATCGCAGGTGTGATCAAAGCACAGGATATGTGGCTGATCTCGGACGAGGTTTATGACACGCAAGTGTGGGAAGGCGAACACCTTTCGCCGCGCGCCCTGCCAGGCATGAAAGAACGCACGCTGGTTGTCGGCTCGATGTCGAAAAGCCACGCCATGACCGGAAGCCGGGTCGGTTGGGTCGTTGGCCCCGAGGAAGCGATTGGTCACATGATCGACCTTGCCACCCACACCACCTATGGCGTCGCCGGGTTCATTCAGGACGCGGCTTTGTTCGCGCTGGAGCAAGGCGCGCCGCTGGAAGAAGAGGTCAGCGCGCCGTTTCGCAGGCGCAGGCAACAGGCGCGCACAGCAATTGCGGCGCAAAACGTGGTACGACTGGTGCCCGCTCAGGGGGCGATGTACCTTATGCTGGACATCCGCGCCACCGGCATGAGCGGTGAGGATTTTGGCTACGCGCTGCTTGAGGCCGAAAAGATCGCAGTTATGCCCGGTGAATCATTCGGCAAAGCTGCTGCGGGCCATATTCGGGTGGCGATGACGGTGAATGATGACGCTTTCGGGCAGGCTTTTGCCCGACTTTTGGCATTTGCCGCTGAAAAAGCACAAACACGGGAGGGTGCGGCATGACACGGGATATTGGTGCCGACTTTCGCGCCCTGCACCGGCCGGGCAATCCGTTCATTCTGGCCAATGCCTGGGATATCGGCAGCGCTAAGATGCTGGTGGGGCTGGGGGCCGAAGCGATCGGCACCTCATCGGCGGCACATGCATTCACACTTGGACGGCCTGATATGGGCCATGTCAGTCGCGATGAGGCACTGGCCCACGGCCAGGATCTGGTCGCGGCCGTAAATGTGCCGGTCTCGGGGGATTTCGAAAATGGCTTTGGGGAAGCGCCCGAGGTTTGCGCCGAAACCGTTCGTTTGTCAGCCGAGGCCGGACTGGCAGGTATTTCGATCGAGGATACCGCCTTGCCCTCGCCCGAACCTTACCCGTTCACGCTGGCAGTTGAGCGTATTAGCGCCGCCGCCGCTGCCGCGCGCGCTTTACCCGGAGATTTCGTTTTAGTTGCGCGCGCCGATGGGATCATGAACGGGCAATACGATATCGAAGAAGCCCTGCGCCGCCTGAAAGCGTTCGAGGACGCCGGAGCTGATTGCCTTTATGCGCCCCTGCCGGCCACATTGGAGGATATGGCCCGCATTTGCGCCGCCACCCGCCTGCCAGTCAATGCCATTGCCGCCGGACCCTATACCGATGTCAGTCGGGCAGAGTTTGCCGCCGCGGGAGTGGCACGGATTTCACTGGGCTCGACCTTGGCGCGGGCGACGCACAGGCTTATCCATGACGCTGGGCGCGCGATGTTCCAGAAGGGGGATTTCAGTCCAATGGGAAAGGTTATTTCCGGTGGTGATGTGGAAGCCTTGTTCAAAGCCTGAAGGCAGGCGTTATTCGCGCGTCACATCATGCTGATAAATCCAGTCAAACCGCCCCAAAATCTTTTGCGGCGCCAGGCGATTGGCGAGCTGCATCATTCCGTGACCCAATCCGCGTGCTAAAGGGTTCGAATAATGATATGTGCGCGCATTCTTGTTCGCGGCTTCTACGATCCGCTGGGTCCGGTGACGTCGTCGTGCCTGATACAGTGCCGGACCATCATCCAGCCCCATCTGATCCAGCGTCTCGGCCAGTACCCAGGCATCTTCAAGCGCCATTACCGCGCCCTGAGCCATGAAAGGCAGGGTCGGATGTGCCGCATCCCCTAGAATTGCCGATCGTCCGCGGTGCCACTCAAGCGCCACTTCATGGCGGTGCAGTCCCCACAGAAAAACCGTCTCAACCCGTTCAAGCACTTTCTGTGCGTCCGGGCAAAACCCGGCGAAAGCCGCGCGCAGGTTTTCCGGTGTGTCGCGGTGAAACCAGCCTTCTTCAGCCCATTCCTTGCGTTCCTCGACTGCCACAAGGTTCATCACCTGTCCGTCGCGTAACGGATAGGCCACCATATGACGCCCCGGTCCCATATAGACAATTGGCCCGTCAACTTCGCGCCCGGAGGCCGGTATCAGGGCGCGCCAGGCCACCTGCCCGGTAAAGAAGGGATTGGCAGGCAGGTTCAGAACCGGCCGCAACACAGAATGCAGCCCGTCCGCGCCGACCAGGAAATTAACGTCTTCCTGACTGTCATCGGCGAACGTGATCTTGGTCGAGACCGCACCCGGTTCAACCTCGACCACCCGCCGCCCGGTTTCAATGCTTACTCCGGCCTCGCGTGCCGCATCCGCCAAAAGACCCTGCAAATCGGCCCGGTGGAAAAGCAAAAAGCTTTGATCCGGCACCAGGGTTTTCAGATCAAGCCCCACCACGCCCCTGCCAGTAAGCCCGTCACGCAGAATAATACTGCTCGACCTGATCGAACGCCCACGCGCGACATCCCCCAACCCCAAGGCATCCAGGACCACCACACCGTTCGGGCTGATCTGCAAACCTGCACCGACTTCGCTGATCGCATCAGCCTGTTCCAGCACCCGCACCTTTGCCCCGCGCCTTGCCAGCGCCACCGCAGCAGCCAAGCCACCAATGCCCGCACCCGATATGGTAATCTCTTGCCCTTGCAGCATTATCATTCCTGTCAAACAAAAACACCGGCGCATTTTTGCACCGGTGCAGTTTTAATTACGCCTTACTATTCATCAGTCATCCCGGTGAACTTTTTCACGTCGCTCATGGCTTTCCTGCGCCTCAAGGCACATGGTCGCAATCGGGCGCGCATCCAGACGTTTCAGTGAAATCGGTTCGCCGGTATCTTCACAATATCCAAACTCGCCCTCATCAATCCGGCGCAATGCCTGTTCAATCTTGCCCACCAGCTTGCGTTGCCGATCACGGGTGCGCAGCTCCAGCGCCCGGTCAGTTTCTTCACTGGCGCGGTCGGCGACATCTGGGATATTACGTGTCCCTTCCTGCAGACCTTCGATCGTATGCTTGCTGTCGCCCAGCAGATCTTCTTTCCAGCCATTAAGCTTGCGGCGGAAATATTCCAGCTGCCGTTCATTCATGAAGGGTTCGTTTTCTGCTGGTCGGTAATTCTCGGGTAAGAACGTCTCCGCTTTCATCCCTGTATCCTTATGTTCACGGACAAAGTGTCTGGTCTTGCAAGCAGACAGCACCCGTCCGATGTATTCCTGAGCCATCGCTTACACCCGGTACGCGAGGATGTCACGCCCCAAAACACTTGCCCCCGCCCTTGAGATGGGGGCATAAGGCAAAATATCCGAAATATCCGCCAGAGTACTGAAAAAACCATGAAATTTGCATCTACCGAAAAATATATCGCCACCGAAGACCTGCGCGTTGCGGTCAATGCCGCAGTAACGCTTGAACGTCCGCTTTTGGTCAAAGGCGAACCCGGCACTGGCAAGACCGAGCTTGCCCGCGAAGTTGCGACCGCGCTGGGCATGGACATCATCGAATGGCACATCAAGTCCACCACCCGCGCCCAGCAAGGGCTTTATGAATACGATGCAGTCAGCCGTCTGCGCGACAGCCAGCTTGGCGAAGAAAAGGTGCACGATGTCGCCAATTACATCAAGCGCGGCAAACTGTGGCAGGCCTTTGAGGCAGGCGAGCGGCTGGTCTTGCTGATCGACGAGATTGACAAGGCCGATATCGAGTTTCCCAACGATCTGTTGCAGGAGCTCGACCGGATGGAGTTTCATGTCTATGAAACCGGCGAAAGCGTCAAAGCACGCCATCGCCCGGTGGTAATCATCACCTCGAACAATGAAAAGGAATTACCAGACGCCTTCCTGCGCCGTTGTTTTTTTCACTATATCCGGTTTCCCGACGAAGCCACGATGCGCCAGATTGTCGAATTGCATTTTCCCGGCATCAAGCAAGCATTGCTGACCACCGCCCTGACCCAGTTTTACGAGATACGCGATCAGGCCGGGCTAAAGAAAAAGCCTTCAACCAGCGAAGTGCTGGACTGGCTCAAGCTGCTGCTGGCGGAAGATATGTCTGCTGAAGACCTGCAAACTGGCGGCAACTCGGCCCTGCCAAAACTGCACGGCGCGCTCTTGAAAAACGAACAAGACGTACATCTGTTTGAACGGCTTGCCTTTATGGCACGTGGCGGGCGTTAAGTTGTCGCGAGCGACACTCAGGCACTTTTTTGTCTCGTACGCGCCTCGGTGCATTTAACAGCTTTTGTGCCTCTTCGTGTGCGTAGTATTTTTCCCGCGAGGCCTGCTTTGGTTGCTTTTAAATAAGCCGCTCTGGCTTTTGCCCCACTTATTCTGCGGGCGAACCTGGGGCGGATTCCATCTCAAACCCCGGCACATTCGCGACCAAAGACATTGCGTCAAGATGCGCTGCCATGCGTTGGTTTTCGTCTAGTGCCAGATAATTTTTGCGGTTCATGCTTGTCACTCCTAAACCAGCCTACAAGCCGGTCGCTCCTCATAATTTGGCGGCTTTACCAAGCTTTTGCAAAACTCGCTCAGTCGGGTTGTCTGGATCTGGCAAGAGTACACCCCTATCGTGACCACAATCGTCCCATTTTCTCGACCCCCAAAAAAAGCAAAATATCATGCCCCTCCAGCTCTCGGCTACGCACATCACCGACGATTCTGTCACGACGTGAGAACGGCACGGATTTCAGGATTATCGCAATCCTGTCCATAGCGGCTTTGCTTACCTGAAACGAAGCAATGTCAAACTCTGCCGGTTTCGTGGTGTCAACGACAACCTCAATTCCTCTGTATCGTTATTCAGTGTCTGACATATATTAAATATCCGTTCCCTCATTCGCATCTGTGGAACCCTTTGTGCGTTGTCAACAATAAGAGTAAGACGAGCCGAATCAGAAAAATTGCCTGCCCAGATCCCGCCACATTCCCCAAACCCGTCCTTGTATCTCGCAACCGACCACCCACTACATTTTGATGTTGATTGAACTTAATCTGGCAACAGTTTGTTTTTGGCCACTTTTCCGTCACATTTTGCTTTGTTCTTGCCCAGTTTTTGCCTTATTCTAATTTGTGGGGGCCTTAAAACGGTGGAATTGTGTTGGGGAACGCAGCTCAGATAATCGTGCGGCCATTGGTAAAATCAGACGAAGCTGACTTGAGGCAACTCTGGACCAACTTTCTGCGAGTCAATGAAGTTGAGCTCGGCGGGGAAGCTCGTGCAAGCACCTTCGCCCGGCAATTGTCAGGCGATGCCAATGTCAGAGTGAAGCTTTGCCATTTGACACAAGCGCTTAGCTCCGAAGCTCACGAGCTTTATGCGCGCCACGGAAAACTCAGATCGTTCAACAAGAATGGAGCGGCCCAAAATGCGTAGTCTGCTCCTGCTTGCCATTTTGTTTATTTCGGGCTGTGCAACCGTACCCGCTGGCGAAGTTACGGCGCGTGACATCACGCTGGTGAACAACCTTCCGCCAATGAAAGCCTTCTCTGGCTCGGCGGTAACGCGACCCAAAAGGTCCAACAGCCAGATAGCCGGTGATTTCCTTGATCTGTCGTTCCAGCTTGAAAGCGGTCGCGTCCTGCCCGTACTTAGCCGCTTTGAGGGACCGGTAACGATCACCGTAACCGGAGGTCGGGCCCCGGCGGCGCTGGATGGCGACCTGAACCGTCTTTTGGCGCGTTTACGTATTGAAGCCGGTATTGACATTCACCGCACCGCGTCCGGGGCTCCAGCCTCGATCACGCTTGAGATCATTCCAAAGGCCCGCCTGCAGGCGCTGGTGCCTCATGCTGCTTGTTTCGTTGCCCCGAACGTGTCCAGCTGGAAAGAGTTTCGCCGCCTAAGGGGGCGTGCCCAAACTGACTGGACTCGTCTGACCACGCGCACAAAGATTGCAATCTTTCTGCCCGGTGACGTGAGCCCCCAGGAAATGCGCGATTGCCTGCATGAAGAAATTGCCCAGGCACTGGGTCCGGTCAATGATCTTTATCGACTGAATGATTCAGTCTTCAACGATGACAATTTTCATACCATCCTGACCGGTTTCGACATGCTGATCCTGCGGGCTTATTATTCGCCCGAGCTTGCCAGCGGCATGCCGCGCGCAGAGGTTGCAGCCCGCCTTCCCTCCATCCTTGCACGCCTAAATCCCGGTGGTGGGTCAGGCCAGCCAACCTTTGCCCCACCCACGCCGAGAGCCTGGGTAGTTGCAATTGAAACCGCACTGGGTGCGCGCGGCAGCGACACCGAACGCCGCCTGGCCGCAACCCGTGCTGTAAATCTGGCACGTGGGCAGGGCTGGTACGACACCAGACTGGCGCTCAGCCTGTTCGCCCAGGGCCGTTTGCATCTGGGTGTCGATGCGGGCATTGCCCTGAATTCCTTCAAACAGGCCGAAAGTGTTTACCGCACCCTGCCCGGCTCGGAGCTGCAGGCTGCGAATATGGGTGTGCAACTGGCTGCCCATGCGCTTTCGGGTGGGCGCGCCGAAGAAGCAATCTCGATCGTTAATTCCCACATTGCCCCGGTGATGTCGGCCGAAAACGCCGCCCTTTTGTCAACTCTTCTGATGATCAAAGCCGAGGCGCTTGCATTGGTCGGGCGCAAAACTGAGGCCCAATTGGTGCGTCTTGATAGTCTTGGCTGGGCGCGCTATGGCTTTGGTTCAGAGGCCGAGGTAGGCGCGCGGATGAGCGAGATCGCCGCATTAGCGCATCAAAGCCAGGGTTAAACCGGGAAGACATCAATGATAACGATTGTTGCTGCGTTGCTGGGCGCATTTTATGGCGCTATCACGGCCAAAAAACGCGGTGGATCACCTTTGGATATCGCACGATATGTCGGGGTCTACGCACTGGTATTCGCCCTGATAGGCCTGCTTGTTACAGTCATCGTCGGTCGGATGCTCTAGATGTTCGTGCCCTTTTTCGACCAGTTACGAGAAGTGGGCATTCCGGTTTCTCTGCGCGAGTATCTGGCGTTTCTTGAAGGCATGCAGGCCGGGCTGGTAACTTACGATGTCGAAGGGTTTTACTACCTCGCCCGCACGGCGATGGTGAAGGACGAACGCCATCTTGACAAGTTCGACCGCGCTTTTGCCTCCGCCTTTGAGGGGCTTGAGCAGATCTCGGTCGATCAGGTCCTGAAAGCGGTGGACCTGCCCGAAGATTGGCTGAGTAAAATGGCCGAAAAACACCTGTCTGACAAAGAAAAAGCCGAAATCGAAGCCCTGGGTGGCTTTGACAAGCTGATGGAAACCCTGAAAGAGCGCCTGAAAGAGCAGGAAAAACGCCATCAGGGTGGCTCAAAGTGGATCGGCACCGCTGGCACCTCACCTTTTGGTGCATACGGTTACAACCCCGAAGGCGTACGCATTGGCCAAAAGGAAAGCCGCCATCAGCGCGCGGTTAAAGTCTGGGACAAGCGTGAATTTCGCAACCTTGACGACAAGGTCGAACTTGGCACGCGCAACATCAAAGTGGCGCTGAAACGCCTGCGTAACTGGGCCCGCGACGGTGCCCATGAAGAGCTTGATCTCAACGGCACCATCCGCGCCACAGCCGAACATGGCTATCTTGATGTCAAAACCCGACCAGAACGGCGTAACGCAGTGAAAATACTGCTGTTTTTAGATGTGGGCGGTTCAATGGACCCGCATATTAAAGTAGTTGAAGAGCTCTTCTCGGCCGCCCGTGCCGAATTCAAGCACATGGAGTATTTCTACTTCCACAATTGCCTTTACGAAGGGGTCTGGCGCGACAATTCCCGGCGCTGGAACGCCCAGACGCCGACACAAGAAGTGCTGCGCACCTATGGTTCCGATTACAAAGCGGTTTTCGTCGGCGACGCCTCGATGTCGCCCTATGAAATTGCCTATAAGGGTGGGGCGAATGAGCATTGGAACGAAGAAACCGGTCAGACATGGCTGACACGAGCACGCGAGCAATGGCCGCAAAACCTTTGGATCAATCCGACCCGTGAAGAACATTGGCGTTATACGCAGTCGATCCAGATGATTGCGCAGATATTTGAAGGCAGTATGGTGCCAATGACGCTGGACGGCATCACCCGCGGCATGCGCCTGCTGGGCTAGGGGGCAAAAATGACCCGGATAAAAGAGCTTTGGAGAGACAACAGGCTGATGTTCATCGGCTTTGTATTGGCTGTGGCGATCACCGGGTATTTCGTTGTGCGCACGGCTCTTTTCACCATCTACTGGGCCAACCCTGCCAACCATGACCGCGAGATCATGCCGTGGATGACAGTGCGCTATGTCTCCCATTCCTGGGAAATCCCACCGCAAATGGTTGATGCGATCCTTGGCAGCGATCATCATCAATCCGGCCGTGGTCGACCCGGGACAATGGGCAGAATTGCCTTGGAAAAAGGTATCACTTTGATCGAGTTAAACGCGATGGTTGCCGCCGCAGCACAGGCTTTTCGCGAAGGCACTGGATATCAGGAGTTTCGCCACGGCAATGGGCAAATCGAGCGATGAGCGACACCTTACTGGCCCTTGTACCGCAATACGGCGTCTATGTTTTGTTTGGAGCGACCTTTCTTAGCTGTCTGTTTCTGCCGGTGCCTTCCTCAATCCTGATGCTAACCGGTGGAGCGTTTGCGGCCACTGGTGATTTATCTTTATATTCCATTACTTTATCCGCTTATGTCGGCGCGGTTATTGGCGATCAGTCCGGGTTCAATCTTGGCCGCTTTGGCGGGGCGAGAATCCACGCTTTTGCCATAAAAAACCAAAAACGCGCGGCCCTTTTAGATCGGGCGGACAGCTATATCGACCAGTATGGCGGCAAGGGGGTTTTCTTTTCTACCTGGCTGGTGGCGCCGCTTGGTCCATACGTCAATTTCATCGCCGGAGTGGTGCGGATGAACTGGCTGAAGTTCACCATCTGGGACATGGCTGGAGAAGCGGTTTGGGTTCTGGTCTATGTCGGGTTGGGATACACTTTTGGCGACAATATTCAAGCCATTGGCGAAATTCTTGGCAACCTTTCAGGTGCCTTGGCAGCGGGGGCAATTGCTGGCGTTCTGGGATGGGGATTGTTCAAACGCAAAAAGAGCCCCGAAAGCCCGGATCAAAGCTGAAACAACAGCCCCGGCCCCCAGCCCCTTGCTCGGACGCTGGCCAGCTTTAACATATGCCAGATCAAGGCTTGATTGGAGGAAACGACCGGGAGCCCGGTTTCAGCCTCGACCTCGTTGATAATGCCGAATGTGCGTAAATTGGTGCAGGAGGCAAAGATTGCCTCAACGCCAGGTTTTGCTGCCGCCAGCATTGCCGCCTTTGTCGACGCTTCGCTGATACGAGCGACGCTCCAGTCATCCTCTTCGCCGAAACTGACCTCGCTGAGCGTTTCAATTCCGCTTTGCGCCAGCAGGGCGCGCATCGCTGCGGTGACCGATGGCAGGTAGGGAGAGACATACGCTATATTACTTACTTTCAATACCTTAAGTGCCGTTATTACAGCACTTATAGGATCACTCACCGGCGTTTGCGGATGGCGGCTCTGAATAATTTCGGCAACCTTTTCAGGTCCGATTATTGTTGCCCCCGAGGTGCAGCCATAACCGATCACATCCAGATCGGCAGGCAGCAAAGCGGCGGCTGCGGGCAAGTCCGTCTGCATTTCAGCCAGGGTTTGCGGCGTCACTTTGGGGTGAAAAGGGATACGCGCATGCAAGAGGTTAGTGTCATGCCCATGCATAACCAGCCCCGCCTCGCCCTCAAGGCTTTCATCGGTAGATAGTACGATCAGGCCAAGGCGGCAGGCACCAAACCCCTGATCGAGCTGAAATTTCTGTGTCATTCCGGCACTTTGTCACGAATATGATAAATGGCCAAGCACAAGCCCCTTTTCCCCGGCTGCACCCTGCCCCATATAGAGGGGATGTTGCGTTTCAGCCCCATCCTTTTGGCCCTGCTTTACGGCTGGATCATGTACCGCTTTTCCACCTGGCGCACCGCGCGAACGCTTGACGCACAATCAAGCGAGCTTGTAGACCCAAAGCTCAAGGCATTAACAGACCGCATGGCCGGGGCACTCGATTTGCCCCGCATCAAGGTTTTTATCTACGAAATCCCGCAGGTGAACGGTCTTGCGGCAGCAGATGGCCGGATTTTCATTACCCGCGGCTTCTTCGACAAATACACGAAAGGCGAGGTAACTGGCGCCGAAATGGCCAGTGTCATCGCGCACGAGCTTGGCCATGTCGCCCTTGGTCATGCGCGTCGCAGGATGATCGATTTTTCTGGCCAGAATGCCCTGCGTACCGCGATGGCGATGATCTTCAGCCGATTTTTGCCCGGGCTGGGCGGCTACCTGGCCAGCTTCCTGACCACGCTTCTGGCCGCCCGGCTCAGCCGCAGTGACGAGTTTGAAGCCGACGCCTATGCCTCGGCCCTGTTGATGAAATCCGGGATTGGAACCAAAGCTCAGAAATCCCTGTTCACGAAGCTGGACCAACTGACATCCGCAGCCGGAACCGGCACTCCGGCCTGGCTGCTCAGCCACCCGAAATCCGAGGTCCGCATCAAAGCGATCGAGGACAATGAAGCCAAGTGGTTGGGGTGATTGGCTGGGTTAACTTGCAAGCTCCAGCGCCTTGCCCAATCGTGGCAGACGCGCCTTTTTCATCAGTTTGCGAATGGGCCAGCTTTGCCCCGATAAATGCTCGGCCTCAGCACGGATTTCTTCGGCAAGCTCAATCATCTTGTCGGGAGCCTTTTCAAAAAGACCCAGTAAAAACGGATCGGCAGATTGGCGTGTAAGCCCCTCTTCCAGTAAAATTCCACGGGGGAAATCGGCGCGGTTTTCGGTTATGATCATGTCCGCTGAACCGGCAATCGCCGAAGCCAGAACGTGAATGTCATTTTCATCGGGTAAATACAGGCGCGCCATATCACCGCCGCGTGGTAAAACCTCGGCACGGGGCCAATTGGCGCGCAGCACTGCGATTTCTCCGCGCGCGACCTCTTCGCCACCGGCTCCAAGCTTGGCCGCTGCCCGCGCCCATTCTTCCAAAATACGCGGTGACCAAAGCGGAGTGTACAACCCCGCCCTCGCCGCCCCAACCAGCATTTCACGCATCACGGTCGGGTATAAGACACAAGCATCCAGTAAGACCTTCATGGCCTTACCTGCCCCGGTCAGCCCTGAGTTTGCAAGTTCGGTGTGGATAATTCCTGCAGTATCAGCTGGCGCAGATGTGCGCTGATGCGGACTTTTTGCGTCTGGCCCTGAGCCTCTGCTGCCAAAGCTCTACGACCACCAAGTCCGGTCAGTTCGGTTACGATCAACCGTGCAGGTTCCAGCACCTGACCGGTTTCGGCGTCAGCTATTGTCAGCCAGAAATGAATGTCATGAGTCCCGCCAACGGTATAGCGGGCACGTTCGGTCAACGCGTGAAAATGCGCGACCCGGACATTCAGCACGACCTCACGCTCACCCTCCAGCCCGGAAGCCCCGGACATGAACGCGTCTTGCATGAGGGTCGATATCTGCTGGTAGCGGTTACCCATGGGGTCACCGCGCCATACGATATCGGCGTTTGGTTTATAAGTGTTTGCCTCTGACACAACCAATGTGGATGGCACATCGACATTGACTGCTGTCACCTGATAGGATGATGTCGCAGTGGCTGCCTCTTCGCCCAGAAATTCTGTGGTTGGGCTGATGTTGCGCGAAACATCGTTTGGTGTTGTTGCGCAAGCTGACAATCCTGTAAGCGCCGCCGCGACCAGTGTGATTTGTAAAGTTCTCATTTCCTGCCTCCAATACCGACCTTGCCTCAGACCGTTCGTGGTTTATAATTTCTTAAGGATGTGACAGGGAAATCTGACGGAAATAAGGAATCCCGGGCTAATAGCTAATAAAGTGGCGTAATTTTTCTGTTTTTGAAACAAACTGCCGCCCAAAAAGGCGCGATACCCTGTGGCATTGCTATTGTTAGCGCTAACTTTTCGTGCTACCGCCCACTGGAACCTGCAAAACCTGTAGCCATGGCAAAAGTGAGAACCCTTGATGGATGTGACCCCTGAGCTTTTGGCAATTACCGAACGTATCATCAAGCGAAGCCAGCCAACACGCTCGGCCTATCTGGAAGGTATTGCCAAGGCTGGCGAGGCTGGACCGCGACGGGCGCATTTAAGTTGTTCAAATCAGGCCCATGCTTATGCCGGGGCGGGATTGGATCAGGAAGCTCTGGCCACCACCCGCGCCCCAAATCTTGGCATTGTTACCGCATATAATGATATGTTGTCAGCGCATCAGCCCTTTGCCGAATACCCCGACCTGATCAAACAGGTGGCGCGCGAAAACGGCGCGACAGCGCAAGTGGCGGGCGGCGTGCCTGCGATGTGCGACGGGGTCACGCAATCCACTCCGGGGATGGAATTAAGCCTGTTTTCGCGTGACGTCATCGCGTTGGCTGCCGGAATTGCGCTTAGCCACAATACCTTCGACGCCGCACTTTACCTTGGGGTCTGTGACAAGATCGTGCCGGGGCTGGTGATGGCAGCAGCGACATTTGGACATATTCCGGCGGTGTTTTTGCCAGCGGGGCCAATGACCTCGGGCCTGCCAAATGATGAGAAAGCCAAAATCCGCCAGCAATTCGCCACCGGGGAAGTTGACCGCGCCACGCTGATGAAGGCCGAGATGGCTGCCTATCACGGGCCTGGCACCTGTACGTTCTACGGCACCGCCAATTCAAACCAGATGCTGATGGAAATAATGGGCTTGCACCTTCCCGGGGCTTCATTTGTGAACCCCAATACCCCCCTACGTGACGCCTTGACCCGCGAGGGTACAAAGCGAGCTTTGGCGATGACCGCATTGGGTGATACCCCCTTGCCGGTCGGGCATATTCTGGACGAAAGGGCATTTGTAAATGGGTTGGTCGGGCTGATGGCCACAGGCGGCTCGACTAATCTGGTTTTGCACCTGCCCGCAATGGCGCGTGCCGCCGGGGTGATCCTGACGCTTGAAGATTTCGCTGACATTTCCCGAATTACGCCTTTGATTGCAAAGGTTTACCCTAACGGCCTGGCAGACGTTAACCATTTTCACGCCGCCGGGGGCATGGGGTATCTGATTGGTGAATTGCTGGCGGCGGGACTTTTACATGAAGATGTTCAGACCATCATGGGCGCCGGTCTGTCGGCCTATACGTACGAGCCGAAACTGGAGCCGACAACAGACGGGCAGACCCTGAATTGGCAGCGCGCGCCACAAGCCAGCCTGAACGACAAAATCCTTGCGACAACCGCAGCGCCGTTTCAAAACTCGGGCGGGCTGGCTCAGCTTGAGGGCAACCTTGGACGCGGGGTGATCAAGGTCTCAGCGGTGGCTTCTGACCGGCATGTCATTGAGGCCCCCGTGCGGGTGTTTGAAACCCAAGATGCGGTCAAAACGGCGTTTCAGGCCGGCGAATTTACCAGCGACGTGATTGTTGTTGTGCGCTTTCAGGGGCCGCGCGCCAACGGCATGCCTGAACTGCACGGTCTGACCCCGGTGCTGTCGGTGCTGCAGGCGCGCGGGTTGCGCGTGGCTCTGGTCACAGACGGACGCATGTCCGGGGCATCTGGCAAGGTGCCAGCGGCCATCCATATCTCGCCCGAGGCGGCGATGGGTGGGCCGATGGCGCGGTTGCGCGACGGGGATCTATTACGGCTGGATGCGCAAGCAGGAACGCTTGAGGTTGTGGCCGAGGGTTTCGAGGATCGTGAACCGGTGGCGCTGACCCAAGCCCCACAAACCGGATTTGGGCGCGGGATGTTTGAGATTTTCCGGCAAAATGTCGGCCCTGCCAGCGATGGTGCGGCAAGTGTGGTATAGGAGCCGAAATGACCCCGCAGGAAGCTAGTATTAAGGCCGAAGAAATATGCAACCTTGCCCCGGTTGTCCCGGTGCTGGTGGTAAAGGATGTGGCCGACGCCGCGCCATTGGCGCGCGCCCTCGTGGCCGGGGGATTGCCGGCACTTGAAGTTACCCTGCGCACCCCTTGCGCATTGGAAGTTATTGCTGCCATGGCCAAAGTCACCGGCGGTGTTGTCGGCTCAGGCACTTTGCTGACGCCGCAGGACGTTATCAACGCCAAGGCGGCAGGCGCGCGTTTCGGCGTCTCGCCCGGCGCAACACCGGCGCTGCTTGAGGCATGTGAAAAGGCCGCCCGGCCGCTTTTACCGGGTGCAGCCACTGCCAGCGAAGCAATGGCGCTGCTCTACCGCGGAGATGATGTGCAAAAGTTCTTTCCCGCCTGGGCGGCAGGTGGCCCTCAGCTGTTGAAACCCTCAGCCTCCCCCCTGCCCCAAACCCGGTTCTGCCCAAGCAGCGCCGAGTCCCTGGACA
>JAAEUB010000407.1 GCA_024227755.1 Paracoccaceae bacterium
AAACGCGGCGCGCATCTCTTTTCCAAACACCGCTTTTTGTCGGCACAAATGTCCGCTTACCTTGAGGATGGATTGTGGCTGGAACTGGCTGGGCTGGCAAACGCGGCAAATGCCCACCTGACACGCGGGCTGAAGCAGATCCAACAAGTCTCATACCTTCATGACCCAGCCGCTAATATCGGATTTGCCGCCTGGCCGCGCGAAGGCCACCAGCGCCTACATGATGCCGGTGCAGTCTATTATGTGTGGGAGGGATCACTTGAGGGCGAAGATCCAAGTGAACCACTTGCCGCCCGCATGGTTTGCGACTGGTCGGCAAGCAAAGATAACATTGATCGTTTTATAGATTTGGTACGGGGCTGACATATCCGGCACCTGCCCGAACCGTTGCTTTCGACTTGCCACAAATGGCCCCGTCAAGGCTGGGCTTCAAACGAAGCATGACTACACAAAACACGTCAGCGTTTTGTGCCCGACCAAACGGGAGGAGCGCCCCGGCAGGGGCCGACGACGGGCGGGAGAGCCCACCTAAACTTTCAAAAACGCCGCAATCTCACCCGCTACCGCGCCCGCGTGTGTGATCGGCAACATATGTCCTGCACCTGCGACCATGACCCGGCGCACATCACGAATACGCGCATTCAGTACATCATGCGTTGCCTTGATTATCGGCGGCGAGGTTGCTCCCTCCATCAACAACACGGGTTGATCTATTGCCTCAAGCGCGCCTGGTATTGTTTGGTTATGGACATCATCCAAAGTTACGCCCGCACCTTCTGCAATCAGTGGAATACGGGTTATGAGTGCGTCGCGCAGGACCTGTGGCACATTCTGCCACGGCGCGCCCGGCCCCCAAACTGCATCAAATTCGCGCGCCGCGTCAGCAAAGCGTCCGGCCTCCATCGCGGCACTGAATTCAGCCATTTCCTCAATATGTTCACCGTAAACGGGGCGGTCTTTTACCGGGTCAAACAAAACCGGTTCAATCAGGGTCAGACTGCGCACCTTGTTGGGATAATCACGTGCCAGTCTTAACGCCACTGTGGCCCCGAAACTGTGGCCCACAACATCCGCCCGCTTTTCGATCAGGGCGGCGGCGATATGGGCGGCCGTTGATTGGTAATCACCTCCATGGGTAAAATCAGGACCCCAATCCCAGCTGCGCCCATGCCCCGGCATATCAAAGGCGCGCATTTTCAGTTTGTTTGCCAGTTGGGTCTGCACCGCTTTCCATGCCCCGGAATGGGTCAAAAAACAGTGAATAAACAATGCCCTGCGCGTACCGCCGCCGGTTTCGGTCCACCACGTCGGAAATCCTGCTAGCGTTTCGAGCGGCATCAAAGCTTACCTGACAGATGTGCATCCAGATCTTCAAGCCGGTCTTGCCCCCAGAACCGTGCGCCCGTTTCAGTAATGTAGAAAGGCGAGCCAAAGACGCCCTGCGCGACCGCCTCTTCCAAATTGCGGGCATAGGTTTCGGCACCGGCCAGCATCCCACTATTGGCAAGGTTCGGGTCAAAGCCAGCATTCTCAAGACAGGCGCCGATCACCTCGTCCTGGGCAATATCGCGCTCTTCAACCCAGCACGCCGCCATGATCCCCTGCACCAATGCGCCAACGTCACCACTTGCGCCACCGTTTGCGGCCGCTTGGGCCGCAATGATCGCATAGGATGAAGGTGCCGCGTTGGTCGGCCAGTGCATCGGGTTTTTTTTCAGCGCCATACCGGTTTTTGCGGCCTGCCGGTCAAGTTCCTGCAAACGGTATTCCAGCCGGGACGGGTGACGCTCGGCTACCGGAGTGCCGCCCGTGCGTGGCAAAAGCGCGACGATGTCAAAGGGTTTATAAACGACCTGGACCCCGTGTCGCGCCGAGATTTCCTCTAACCGGTTTCCCGCCAGATAGGCAAATACCGAAATGGTCGAAAAATAATACTGTATATGGGCCATTTTTTCCCTCTCTCACCGGTGTTGAGTGTTTCCCCGAATCTATCCCGGTGTTAAGCGGTGTCAACGTTGCGAATCTGACAAAATCCGACCGGGGAGCTGCCGCCATGCCCAACCATACTGCACCGAAACTGATCTCGGGGAATGCCAATCGGCCATTGGGTCAGGCCATTGCCAAACGCATGTCGATGCATCAGGGCACCCGGGTTAACCTGGTGGACGCACGCGTCGAGCGGTTTAACGATCAAGAAGTGTTTGTTGAGATATACGAAAATGTGCGCGGTGAGGATATGTTCATCCTGCAACCGACCTCGAACCCTGCCAATGACCACCTAATGGAGCTTTTAATCATTGCGGATACGTTGCGCCGTTCATCTTCGGCCCGTATCACTGCGGTGATCCCGTATTTTGGCTATGCGCGGCAGGATCGCCGCTCAAAAGCACGCACACCGATCAGTGCCAAGCTGGTGGCGAATATCATCGCACGCTCGGGCATTGAGCGGGTACTGACACTTGACCTGCACGCGGCGCAGATCCAGGGATTCTTCGATATTCCGGTTGATAACCTTTATGCAACGCCGATTTTTGCACTCGATATCAAGCACCATTTCAGAGACCGCACCAGCGACCTGATGGTTGTCTCACCGGATGTTGGAGGTGTTGGTCGGGCGCGCGAACTGGCCAAGCGTATCACGGCACCGCTGTCGATCATCGACAAACGCCGCGAAAAGCCGGGCGAAGTGGCCGAGATGCATGTAATCGGCGATGTCACCGACAAATGTTGCATCATCATCGACGATATCTGCGACACAGCCGGTACACTGGTAAAAGCCGCCGAGACCCTGATGCAGCAAGGTGCCAAAGAGGTGCATGCCTACATCACCCACGGCGTCATGTCCCCGCCTGCGGTCGAGCGCATTCAGAACTCGTCAATGAAAAGCCTGGTACTGACGGATTCAATCGAGCCAACGCCAGAAGTACGCGCGGCCAAGAACATCCGTATTGTGCCAACCGCGCCGATATTTGCCCAGGCGATCCTCAACATCTCCTCTGGCACATCAGTTTCATCACTGTTTGATCATGCCGGGCTGGAGCCGCTTTACGAAGGCACATATTCCTGAGGATCAGGCATTCCGGGATTTTAACTTTTGGGGTTCAGTGTAACTCCCATTCCTCATCATCCAGAATCTCGCCCAGAGCAATCCAGTCACAACGCACCCTGGCAACACGCGTATCTCCCCAAGTGCGAAAGACTATTTCGAAACCTCGCGCTGAGATTTCCTCGGCAGCGATATCAACACGTTGATTTGCCTGCAGATCGATGTCCCACATCGACATGCTGACCTGCACCATGGGTGTATCCGAAAAAGCCTCGGAAAACCGCACATCCGTGCGAAATTCACGCGGGCCGGACCCAGTCCACATCTCCCCGTCATGCTCAAAATCTGAAAACAGAATCTGTGACCCCTGGTCAATGCCTAAAAGGTGAGTTTTGAAACGCCGCAATACTTCCTCCGATACTCTCCACCATGCGCCCAGTACAGAATGCCGGTTCACACGGCGCGGCGCAACCCGTCAGCCGGTTTTACGCCGCGGTGAAAGTGCCATGAAAAACGGCCATATCGCCAGTATCATCAGGCCGGACATAAGGAACGGTGCGCCAGGCAGGTAAACCGGAGCATTCGGCCGGGCGAATATCTGGAAAACCGATGTCATCAAAAGTGGTGCCACTACCGCCGAGATTGAGGCCATCGAGGCAATAACGCCCTGCAACATCCCCTGCCGATCCTCATCGACTTTAACCGACATCATTGCGGTAATCGTTGGGGGTGTCATGTCTGCGAGTGCTGCCACCGGCAACAGGGCAAAGACCAGCCATTCAACCCGCGCCAGCCCAATACCGACTAACCCGACAACCGAACAACCTACCGCAAACATCAATGTCCGGTATTCGCCCCATCGTGGGATCAAAACCCGTAAAAGCCCGCCCTGGGTGATCGCCACGCCCAAACCATATGCCGTCAGTGTCAGGCCAATCAACGTTGCCCCCCACGCAAAGCTTTCGCGCAACCAGAAAGCCCAAAGCGTAGGATAGACCATATTCGCGAATTCAAAAATAAAGAGGCACAAAAGCGGAAGCGCCAGCCCCGGCAATCTAAGCGCGTCTAGAATGGCGGTGAAGGGGTTAACACCGCGCAAGGTCATGGCGCGGCGACGGCCAAGCGGCAAGCTTTCGGGCAGCACAAGCAGTCCAAAGATCACATTGATGCCGGAAAACCCGGCTGCCAGCCAAAAAGGTGCCGATAAGTGCCAGGCTGCGGCCATGCCGCCAAATGCCGGCCCCATGACGAAACCTATACCATAGGCCGCCCCGATCAGACCAAAATTGGCGGCGCGTTTTTTCGGCGGAGAAATATCTGCCAGATAGGCGGTGGCGGTGATAAAGGTTGCCCCGGCAATCCCTGCTACCACACGCCCGATCAACAGCACCCAGAAGGCGCTGGCCAGCGCCATGACCACGTAATCGATCGCCATTGCTCCTAATGCGACAATCAAAACCGGCCGCCGGCCCACTGCATCTGAAAGATTGCCAATGGCCGGGCCAAACAGGAACTGCATCGCGGCATATGCGGCCATCAAGACACCGCCAAGAAATGCACCTTCAGCGGTCGTGTCCGCCCCCACCCGCGCCATCAGATCCGGCATGATCGGAAAGACCAGGCCGACACCAATGGCATCCAGCATCAACGTCGCCATGATGAAATATGTGGCTTTGGAGTTTTGCATTATCAGACCAGACGAATACGGCACCGGCACGGATAAAACTGGCCAATCACCTTTGAAACCGGATTATTCACGCTTCTGTTTGTCGCAATGCAACGGCGTGGGCAAGGGGACAAGACTAAGATAAAACGTGAACTCTGGAAATTGCTGGTCTTGGGCCTTCATGACGAATTTCGTGTCAGCCTTTTGTCAAAACTGATCCAGCAACCTGAATAGATAATCGCGCTCAATATCGGGCCTTGATCTGTCGCCCGAGCGGCGGCGAAGCTCTTGCATCAATTCTTCCGCGCGTCGATAGACATCCTCGCCACCTCTTAAAGGTGCCTCGGTTGCCACCCCGCCGCGGCTGTTTGGCCCGCGACCCAGCGGGTCGTTTGGACGGTTTGAACCGCTACGGCCATCATTAGCGCCTTGCCGTCCCTCTCGATTTCGTTCGGCCTCGGCCAACGTGTCGTCAAGTCGGCGCATACTTTCGCGCAAGGCCTCCATAGCTTCGGCCTGTTTATCCAACGCACCTGACAAGTCGCCCTCGGCAAGTCCCTCGGCCGCATCCTCCATGGCACGCCCGGCCTCATCCAGTGCATCGCGCGCTGCGTCGCCACTTTCAGACCCCGCACCGGGTAGGTTGTTGCGTTGGCGCTCGAGTTCTTCGGCCAATTGCTGTTGACGGTCCGAAAGGTCGCCGTCGGCGCCATCACCCTGCCCGTCACCACCTTCGCCTGAATGGCTTTGACCCCGACCCTTGCCGCCATCGCGCCCGGTATTGCCTTCGCTTTCCCCGGCCATGTCTCCGCTGCCCTCTTGCTCCTGCAAGTCCCGAAACGCTTCATCGGAAAGGCCCTGTTGACGGCTCAGGCTATCGGCCAGCCCCTGCATCGCCTGATCGCCGGGGCGGTCACCATTTTGGCCCGGCTGACCTTCGGTAACACGCATATTTTCCATCATTTCCTGCAACGCATCCAGCATCGCCTGCGCTTCTTCCTGACGGCCCTGCTCCATCGCTTCTTCGATCGCATCCATCATCGCCTCAAGGTCTTCGGGGCTTATCTCCTGCCCTTCGCCGTTTTCTGCCTGCTGGCTGTCGCCATCTTGCGGGCTTTGCTGAGCCAGTTGCTGCGTATAGTCGCGCATGGCCTGCCGCAGTTCGTCCATCAGCTCGGCCAGTTCTTCGTCTGTCGCCCCTTGTTCCATAGCCTCGGACAAGCGTTCCTGCGCCCGCCGCAGGCGTTCGCGCGCATCACCCAAATTGCCATCTTCTATACCAACTGCGATGTCCCATAACCCTTGTGCTACTTCGTCACGGGCTTCATCCGAAAGGTCAAAACGCGCCCCGGATTCCAGCCGCCGCGCCAGTAAGCGTAGCATCAGATAGGTAACTTCACGCTCTAAAAATCCATCGGGCCGGTTACTGAGCGCTCGCAAAAGACTGGCAATGCGAGGGGCATTGTCACGGCTCCACAAAAGATCGCGGCGCTGTTCGATCAGGGCCATCGCCAATGGGTCCAGAAAACGCCGACCTGGCAGGGTCAGGGCAATGTGCGTACTGAAACCATCTTGGCCAGCCTCGTCTGTCACGCTCATGGTCAGGACAACGGGCAGCTCGGCCCAGGGGTGGGTGGCAAAGTTTTTAAACAATACCTCGTCAACCGACTTGCGGTCCCCTCGGAAGGGCATCGGAAGGTCAAGGGTTAAAGCGTCGCGCGGTTCGGGTTCAACGCTCAATCCATATTGGCGTTTGACCGCGTCAAGGTCCAGGGTCAGCACCGCATGGCCAGAGGCAACGCCGTAGTCATCACTGGCGCTGAATCCTTGCTGCAGATCCCCTGCCAATGTACGCGTCATTTCGCCAATACTGGTAAAGTCGGGTGGAGCGTCGGGCGTCGCATTCAATTGCCAACTGGCCCCGTTTTGCCCGTTGATGGTCAGACTGCCATCTTGCAAAACATCGAATGAATACCCCGGTTGCGGCGGCGCATCAGCGGCGGCCGGGGGTATCCCCGACACTGTCTCAGAAAGCGTCAGATCGCCCAGTCGGCCATAAAACCGCATAATCATATGCGAGCCTTGCGGCACGGCAAGCGGGCCGGGCGGCTGGTCGTTCAGGTAAAGGCTGGGTTTGCCGGTATAGGTCGGGGGCGTGATCCAGCCTTCCCACGATGCCGGGACCGTCGCCTTGGCCGTGAATTGCGGCAGGATGTCACCCAGATCAGCAGTTTCGAACAAAGCGCCAAAGCTCAGCGCCATAACAAAAGCCAAAAGCGCCGAATAGCGTAGCGCATACGGATCGCGGGTAGAAAGGCGCAGATCAGGTGGCGTGGCGCGAACGCCTTTCAGGGCCGCAGCCATCCGCGTCCGGTGGACCTGCCAGATTTTCCGACTGGCCGCATCACCGGCACCGATGACCTGATCATCGCAAAGTACCGTTATCGGCTGGCCCGGCAATGTGGCGTCAAGGCGTGTGAGGGCGTCGACACGGTTTGGCAGGCTCAGACGGCGCGCGCCGATAATGAAAGCCGCCAGCATCGCCGCACCCAGCGCCGCCAGCAGCCCAAAACCCCAAATCGGCGGGAGGGCAGCCACCAGCCCGGAAGCCAGTGCGGCACCGGCGGTCAGAACCAGTATGATAAGCGGCCAAAAAGCGCGCAATACAGCCTCGCTGATCAGCCCCAGAAAGGTCAGGCGCAAAGGCCACCTCAGCCGTTTTGTAGCGTCAGAGGGCAGGTTATGCATCACGCCATTGTTTCCACATGGTTAAAGCCATGCGGGTATTCTATCGCGTTCAAGCATTTCTTCATAGGTCGGACGGAGGCGGATAACCGCATATTGATCGCCGCTGACCATAACCTCGGGGATCAGGGGCCGGCTGTTATATTCCGATGCCATCACCGCGCCATATGCTCCGGCCGAGCGAAACGCCACCAAATCACCTGCAATCAGAGGCGTCATTGCGCGCGCGCGGGCAAAGGTATCGCTGCTTTCGCAGACCGGACCGACAATGTCATAGACCTGGATTTCACCACCTGGCGCTGCCTGGTTGACTGCTACAATATCGTGATGAGCTTCATACAATGCAGGACGAACCAGATCGTTCATCGCCGCATCAAGGATCAGAAATTGCCGATCTGCACCCTGTTTGACAAAAGTAACCCCGGCGACCATCAACCCGGCATTGCCTGAAATCAACCGCCCCGGTTCAATCTCAATCTCGCAGCCAAGATC
>JAAEUB010000408.1 GCA_024227755.1 Paracoccaceae bacterium
GAGCGGGTGGTGATGTATACTTGGCTGATCGTTTCGGTGCTGGTGACCGTCGCAGGCGTTCTTTACGGGCTGGACAAAAGCTTTAAGCCTTTCACCTATTTCCAGCTGCTGTTGCCAATCTTTGCCTCGGCCATTGTCGGCGGTCTTGGTAACCCTCTGGGTGCCATTGCCGGTGGCTTTGTCATCGCCTTCAGCGAGGTTACCATAACCTATGCCTGGAAAAAGGTGTTTACCTATCTGGCGCCCGAAGGGTGGGAGCCTGACAGCCTGGTGCAGCTTTTATCCACCGACTATAAATTCGCCGTATCCTTCGCCATCCTTGTCGTGGTGCTGCTGTTCAAACCCACAGGACTGTTCAAGGGGCAATCGGTATGAGCATCAATTACAAAAATATCGCCCTGTTTGCAGTGGTCGCTGCCCTTTTGATTATCACCGGCTTCATGCAAAGCTGGAACGTGGCGCTGGGGCTTTTAAACCTTGGGCTTATTTCAGCTATCATGGCGCTTGGGGTGAACCTGCAATGGGGCTACGCCGGTCTCTTTAACGTCGGAATCATGGGCTTTGTGGCTCTGGGTGGGCTGGCAACCGTGCTGGTTTCAATGCCGCCCGTTAATGAAGCATGGTCCGCGGGTGGGTTTCGGGTGATTACCGCGTTGGCTTTGGGCATTGCAGTGATTTTTGCAACGGTGCTGGCGTTCAAACGAATGACACCAGGGCTGGCACGCACCGGGGTCATAATCGGCCTGCTGGTCATCGGTTTTTTCATCTACCGCGCTGTGCTTGATCCCGGCGTTGCGGCGATCGAGGCGGTAAGCCCTGCGGCCACTGGTTACCTTGGTGGTCTGGGCCTGCCAATCCTTCTGGCCTGGCCCGTCGGTGGATTGTTTGCCGCCGCTGCCGCGTGGGCGATTGGCAAGACTGCATTGGGCCTCAGATCGGATTATCTTGCCATTGCCACATTGGGCATCGCCGAGATTGTCATTGCGGTCTTGAAGAACGAAGACTGGCTGGCGCGCGGCGTCAAGAACGTCGTCGGCCTGCCGCGCCCGGTTCCATATGAGATTGACCTGCAACAATCGGCCAGCTTTGTTGCGCGCGCCGAAAGCTGGGGATTTGACCCTGTCACGGCCTCGACCCTATTCGTCAAACTGTCCTATGCGGGCCTGTTTCTGGCGGTTCTCTTAGTCCTGATCTGGATGAGTGAAAAAGCATTGAACAGCCCCTGGGGCCGGATGATGCGTGCCATCCGCGACAACGAGGTAGCGGCCGAGGCCATGGGCAAGGACGTCACCAGGCGTCACTTGCAGATTTTTATCCTGGGGGCCGCAGTTTGCGGGCTGGCGGGGGCGATGATTACAACGCTGGACGGACAGTTAACGCCGGGCACTTATCAGCCACTGCGTTTTACCTTCCTCATCTGGGTGATGGTGATCGTCGGCGGTTCGGGCAACAATTGGGGCTCGGTTCTGGGCGGGTTCCTGATCTGGTTCTTCTGGATTCAGGTTGAGCCGATTGGCACCTGGCTGATGGTGCTGGCGACATCCGGCATGTCCGAAGGATCAGCGGTGAAAGAGCATCTGATGGATTCAGTCGCCCATATGCGCCTTTTGACAATGGGTGTGATCTTGCTGTTGGTGCTTCGCTTCAGCCCGCGTGGTTTGATCCCAGAGAAGTAGCCCCACTCACCTCAAACCCAGGCATCTGACAAAATCCTTGCGCTGGCATATCCAGTGCCGAGTTGAATTTCGACGACAGGTTCTGGAAGGCAATCAGCCCGGCCAACTCACTGATGCCATCGTCGTTTAGATGGCCACGCAGACGGTCTATCAGCGGCTGGTCAACGCGCTTGCCAGTGATGGTCATAACCTCGGTGAACTCCAGCGCCGCACATTCAAGCTCATCAAACACATCCGCTGCGCGCCAGCCGGACAGGGCCGCGACCTTCTCTTCACTCGCGCCACGTTTGAGCAAGGTCGCCGCATTGATATCAACGCAAAACTCACAATGGTTGATCTGGCTGACCCGAACCGTCACCAGCGAGCGTAACTCGGGTGATAAAGGCGAACGTCTACGGTTGATAGCGCCATATAATAACGCCACTCCGATAAACACGGAAGGCGCGCGCGCCCACAGCATGCCCGGCTCCAACACCTTCCCATAGGTACGCTTTTGCTTGGCAAAAAACAGGCGGATATACCACGGATATTCATTTGTCGGCTTGGGCTTAACGAACATATTCAACTCCTTGACTGTGTTCGTAACTACGCCCGCCAACCAGAACATCAAGCCAAATCTGAGAAGTTCACATGCTAGTGTGGCAATTGCGACGATTTGCGCCTGATAATTCCCTTATGTAAACAAAAACGGCACGGGCGAATGACCCGTGCCGTTTGGTATTGTACGAGGTAGCCGTTGGCTTAGAAGTTGAAGTTCACCCGCAGGGCAAACTCGTTCGTTTGGAAGTCGAACGGTCCGCCACCACCGGAAAATTCAAATGCGCTGTCGCCATCTCTCAGGAATTCGGCTCCGATACGAACATGATCACTGACTGCGACATCTGCGCCCAAGCCGTAAACAACCCCATTTCCTGTCCCTTGCACACTTGACGTCCACTGCGAGACACCGCCAACCAAATACGGCTGAAATCTTCCGCCGTCATATCCAACCCGGCCTTTTAGACGTACCACGGAAAGGTCTTCTCCCCAGAACGTCTGATCAACTTGTGAAAAGGATAGTTCGCCACCAACCACGACGCTGCCGAGGTCAGCCAGGTAACCGAGCTGCCCGCCCATCCAGGTCCCGTCGACCACGAAAAAACTATCGTCAAGCGTCCCGCCACCATAGTGCAGACCGGCGTAGAACCCAGTCCAGTCATAGGCAACCGGCGCAGGTGCGATCGGTGCAGGCTCAACGACGGGAATGATGATATTACCGGCAGATACTGCGGTGGTTCCCGCGACCAGTGCCGCGATTGCTGTTGTCATTAAAAGCTTCATGTAACCGCTCCATTTTGATTTCACCCATTTAGTATGCCTCTGTTCTCAACGAGTCGAGCGCTAAACTCCAAATTCCCTTCACAGTTGCAGGCCAAACCACATTCTGAGCGTCGAATCGGCGGTTTTGGCCATTATTGCAAAGCGCATAGGACAGGATTTGTCGCATTCGCGCTTGCCCATTGGCGCCCGGCAGCGTCAATTGGTTTTGGCATCAGGAGGTCCACATGAAAACTCATACCCATGTCTGCATCATCGGTGGCGGCGTTGTTGGTGCCTCGTGCGCCTATCACCTGACCAAGTTGGGCTGGTCTGATGTGGTGCTGCTGGAACGATCCGAGTTGACTTCCGGGTCCACATGGCATGCGGCCGGTGGATTTCATACGCTTAATGGTGACACCAACATGGCCGCTCTTCAGGGCTATACGATCCGGCTTTATAAAGAACTGGAGGAGATCACCGGCATGTCCTGTGGCCTGCATCATGTGGGCGGGGTGACACTGGCCGATACGCCCGAGCGCATGGACATGCTGAGGGCCGAGCGCGCCAAGCATCGTTTCATGGGGTTAGAGACTGAAATCATTACGCCTGACGAGATCAAAAAGATCGCGCCAATCACCAATATCGAAGGCGTGCTGGGCGGGCTTTATGATCCCCTCGATGGCCACCTTGACCCTTCCGGCACCACCCATGCCTATGCCAAGGCGGCGCGTATGGGTGGGGTTGAGATTGAGACCCACACACGCGTTCTGGAAACCAACCCGCGCCCCGGCGGCGGCTGGGATGTGGTCACCGACAAAGGCACTTTAACTTGCGAACATGTTGTCAACGCCGCCGGGCTTTGGGCACGTGAAGTGGCAGCGATGGCCGGGCTTTATCTGCCGCTTTTACCGATGGAGCATCAATATCTCGTCACCGAGGATCTGCCTGAGATCTATGAGCGTGGACAAGAACACCCGCATGTCATGGATCCCGGCGGCGAAAGCTATCTACGCCAGGAAGGGCGTGGGCTTTGCATTGGGTTTTATGAACAGCCATGTCGCGCCTGGTCGCTCGACGGCACCCCGTGGGATTTCGGACACGAGCTTTTACCCAACGATTTTGACAAGATCGAAGACAGTATTTCCTTTGCCTATAAACGCTATCCGGTGCTGGAACGCGCCGGGGTCAAATCGGTGATCCACGGACCATTTACCTTTGCGCCTGACGGCAACCCACTGGTCGGTCCGGTGCCGGGTCTGCCGGGATACTGGACCGCCTGCGCTGTCATGGCAGGGTTTTCCCAAGGCGGCGGCGTCGGTCTTAGTCTGGCGCAATGGATGGTCGAAGGCGAGCCTGAGCGCGATGTTTTCGCCATGGACGTGGCGCGCTTTGGCGACTGGACGACGCCGGGCTATACCATTCCCAAAGTAATCGAAAACTATCAAAATCGCTTTTCCGTTTCCTATCCGAACGAGGAACTGCCAGCCGCGCGGCCCTTACGCACCACACCAATGTACCAGACTTTCAAAGACATGGGGGCGGTCTTCGGTCAGCAATACGGGCTGGAAGTGGTCAATTATTTCGCCCTACCCGGCGATCCGACATATGAAACCCCGAGCTTTCGCCGCTCAAATGCCTGGGAGGCCACAAAGGCCGAGGTTATGGCCGTGCGCAGCGGCGTTGGCATTAACGAGCTGCAAAACTTCGGCAAATACCGCGTCACCGGACCACGTTCGCGTGACTGGCTGGACCGTATCATGGCCGGGCGCATCCCTAAAGCCGGGCGCACTGCGCTTAATCCGATGCTGGCCCCGTCCGGGCGCATCATCGGTGATTTCACCGTTACCTGTCTGGATGATGAGCACTTCAATCTGACCGCGAGTTACGGCGCCGAGGCATCGCCAGACAGTTTGTTCGTTACCGGCGGCAACTCGCAAGCCATCGATATGGTCTCCAACGTGTTCGCCAATCCTGGTGACACCGTATTCGTCGAAGAACCTAGTTATTTCCTGGCATTCAAGATTTTTAGCGACCATGGCCTGAATATCGTCAGCCTGCCAATGGATGAGGATGGCGTGAGCATTGCTGCGCTGGAGCACGCGTTGAAGAGTGTAACGCCGGCATTCGTCTAC
>JAAEUB010000409.1 GCA_024227755.1 Paracoccaceae bacterium
CCCTGCGGAACCTGTGATTTGTGTAAACGTGGAATGGGGGCCATCTGTCGTCAACAATGCATGCCCGGAAACGATATTCAGGGGGGATTTGCGAGCCATATCACCGTACCTTCGAATGGTCTTTGTGTTGTCGATGAGGCGCATCTTGCCCGCGTCGGTATGGACCTGGCTGATATATCCGTATTGGCCGATGCCGTGACCACGCCTTACCAGGCGGCGTTGCTGGCAGAAATTGGGCCCGGTGACCTCGCCATCGTCATCGGCGTAGGTGGTGTCGGCGGTTATGCGGTGCAAGTTGCCAATGCCATGGGTGCGACCGTGGTCGCGATCGATATTGACGATGACAAGTTGTCACATTTTACCGACTTCGGCGCAGCCCTGACCGTTAATGCCGGGTCAGTTGACAACCGTGAGTTGAAAAAACAAATTGCCGCTTTTGCCGGCGAACAGGGGCTGCGCTCAACCGAGTGGAAAATTTTTGAATGTTCAGGTAGTGCTGCCGGACAGGCAACCGCATTTTCCCTGATGGTACACGGCGCTCACCTGGCAATCGTCGGGTTTACCATGGCAAAAAGCGAGGTGAGACTCTCTAATCTGATGGCTTTCCATGCCCGCATGCAGGGTAACTGGGGCTGCCTGCCTGAGCACTATCCCGCGGCATTACAGCTGGTGCTGGATAATAAAGTACGGATGAAACCGTTTACCAGACAATATCCGCTGGATCAGATCAACGATGTATTTACTGCCGCTCATGCTCACGAATTGACCGAGCGGGCCATTCTAGTACCGCATGCCTGAGCAAACACGCAAGGCAACAACCTGAGGAGTTTCCATGACCGAGACCACCCATGACATCGCCCAGCGGACCGCACCCGATCCCCTGTTAAATCATGATCTCGTGCCATTTAGTCCGGAAGATGGCGTCATATTTGAAAAACGCCCGGCGCGGAAGCTCGATGGCAGCGTTGCGGACGGTCTTTTTAACGCC
>JAAEUB010000410.1 GCA_024227755.1 Paracoccaceae bacterium
CTGGCTGGATAGTATGGTGAAACTCGCATTGGAAAAAACACGGGCGGCCAGTTCGTAAAGCTGCTCACGCTTGTTTTGGGCAAGGGTAGCCTGCTTGTTTTTGCATCAAATGCGCGGCGACTGTTTATAGCCACGACAAAAACTGCTGGTTTCACGCGGATCAAAGTGGGTGAATTTGCCGGGGCTTGGGTGGCTTTCTGAGCATCACCATATCCTTGACCTTGCCCTTAAGCCCGCGTGGCAGCAGAATCTCGCCCCCCATTTCAAACACCGCACCGTTCAGCGAGCGTTCATGCCACATCGCCAAGGCCACGCCCCAGCGCGCCGAGACTTCCGGATCTAACCCGTCCTCAATGCCCATGCCGGTGGCCAGCATACCCGGCATCCAGTCGGTTATCACGATATCCGGGAAACGATCCCCAAGGTCGGCCACCAGCGCGCGTGTCAGTACCCGCGCGGCCCCCTTGGACACTGCATAGGCCGAACTGGCCGGCAAAGGTGCAATGTCGGCAAAAGTGGCGACATTGACGATACGTCCGATACCGCTTTCGACCATGCCTTCCAGCGCCGCCCGTGTGCAGGCAACAACTCCGCCCAGATTTATGCTTACCGAGGCCATGAAGCTTTCGGCACTTTCATCAAGGAAATCGCGGCGTGGGTAAACTGCCGCATTGTTAATCAGCAGACTGACAGGGCCGAGTGCCTTAAAGGTGGTTTCCACCGCCACCGGATCGGCAACATCACAGACATGGACGGTGAAGCCATCGCCCGCCAACGCCGCGGTTTCCTCAAGCGCAGATTGCCCGCGTCCCAGCCCTGCCACCCGGACGCCCTGACGTACCAATTCCAGTGCCAGCGCGCGGCCCAACCCGCCACCCGCGCCAGTGACCACGGCCTGACCTTCGCGGATTACCTTTGAGGCAGAGGGATCAGTCATGGCTTATTCCTTTCGCCATATGCCCGGCGACGCGTAGGGCGTTTGCTGCAATGGTCAGGCTGGGATTGACCCCCAGAGAGGTGGGGAAAACGCCAGAATCCGCGACATAAAGATTTGCCACTCCGTGAGCGCGGCAATTGGCGTCGACCACGCTGTCGGACGGATCATTGCCCATGCGCAACGTGCCCGAGGGGTGACCTATGTTCGGTTCGGGTTGCTGGCCCAGAAACATCCGCCTTTGACCGCGAAAGGCATGGCGCACGGCACGACGAAAAGCGCGGCGACGGGCCAGAAGCTCGGGCGCGAAATCATAGTTAAAACTGATCCGACGCGGGTTTTTCGCGTCATAAATAACCCGATTATCCGCATATGGCAGGTCTTCGATGAGGCCGACAAACACCTTGGCGCTGCCAAACATCCGTGCTGCCACCATTGCAGGCAGGCGAGCCAGATCATTCGCCCCGGGCAAGCGCGACAGGGTGGGAGATCGGGCAATCATCAGACGCAGGTAATGCAAAATCTCGCCATATGAGGCGTCGATCCCCATTGCCTGCACCGTGCCAAAGCGCTGACCCTGATGATAGTAAAGATCACGAAACGAAACCGCCTTGGACGGTCCGTCAAAACTGTCCTTGCGTTTGGTCCAGACCGCCAGCATCTCGTTCAGGTGAAACATCAGGTTGCGCCCGACCTGACCGGAATGGTTGGCAAAACCGTCCGGCCAGTCTTCATCCCTGGAGGCCAGCAGCAACCTGGCCGAGCCCAGTGCACCACCGGCCAAAACAAAGCTGCGCGCGGTCAGGTTATGGACCTCGCCATCGCGCATGACTTCAATGTGGCTAACGCGGTCGCGGCCGTAAATGGCCGTAACCTCGGCATTATCCAAAAGCGTCGCATTGCCGGTGGCCAAGGCGGGCTCAACCCCGGCCGACCGCCCGTCCATCTTGCAGGCACGCGGGCATTTATGGCCAAGGCAGGAAAGGCAACCCGGCAGGTTGCGAATGGCACCGTGGAGCTGATAGGGATGCATGCCATTGGCGCGCAAGGCAGCCATCAGTGCAGCGTCACCGGATGAGATTTCTGGTCCCGGTGCTAGGTTGGGAGTGGCAATATCCGAAAGCGGGTCGGGCTGACCACCGACATGATAAAGCGCCTCGGCCTGATCAAGAAAGGGCTGCATTTCGCTGTAAGCAACAGGCCAGCCGCCGGTTGGGTGTGGACGGGCGGCACTGTGATCAAGATCGTGCGGCTCGGGCCGTTCAAGTGTGGCGGCATAAAAGGCCGACGAACCACCCAGACCTGCCCCAAGCGGGGCAAAAAAGGACAGATCACGCCCGCCAATGCGCGCCGATAC
>JAAEUB010000411.1 GCA_024227755.1 Paracoccaceae bacterium
ATACTTCCCCATCTTTTCCCAACAGTCGCTTGGCGGTACGGGCGACATCCATGGCCGAATTACCGCCACCGACTACTGCCACTCTTTTTCCCAGATCAGGCTTTTGGCCTTGACGCACCGCGCTCAAAAATCTCAATTGATCTATGACCCCTGCGGCATCTTCGCCGGGAACGCCCAGTTCGATACTTTTTTGGGCGCCGATGGCGATGTAAACATAATCGTGAGATTTGCGCAGGTCTTCGAACGACTGTTTGTCGATGCGCACGCCGGTATGAAGCCTGGCGCCCAGGGCGATGATGGCGTCAATGTCCCGGGACAGGCTGCCATCGTCCAGACGGAAGACCGGGATACCGTCGGCGGCCATACCGCCGGCAAATTTCTTGGTTTCGTAAATGTCCACCTCGAAACCTTCCAGGGCCAGAAAGTAGGCACAGGACAGACCGGTGGGACCGGCGCCGATGACGGCAACCTTCCTGCCGTTTGCCGGCGCCGGGGTCAGGGCAAGGCCCCTGTCCTGGTTTTGGGCAATAAACCGCTTGATCTCCCGGATCATGAGCGGAGAATCATAGTTCAGGCGGGTGCATTTGTACTGACACAGATGATCGCAAACCATGC
>JAAEUB010000412.1 GCA_024227755.1 Paracoccaceae bacterium
CAGTCCTTGATGCCCAAACGCCCGGCAAGATCCCCAACAGCGCCCTCGACATCGCCAGAAAGCAGCGTCACGGCAACGCCTCGGCGCTGAAACGCCGACACCACCTCGTCTGCGCCAGGGCGGGGGGCATCATTAAAGGTGAAGGCCTGCGCTTTGCCGCCCTCGACCCCCAGATAAGTCGCAGTACATCCAACCGGGCTGGCACCGACCCCGTCAGCGCGCCCCAACCTGACCCGCTTGCCTTGCCAAACGCCTTCGATCCCGTGGCCGGGAACCTCGTGAATATCCGTCACATTTGCGGGAGCTTCGCTTAGCGCCGTTGCCAGAGATCGCGCCAGCGGGTGGGCAGAACCGGCCGACAGAGCCAAAGCTATTTCACGCTCGTGTGTACTGACCTCTTGGAGGTTCTCAGGCGCCGGATTGCCTTCGGTAAGTGTGCCGGTTTTGTCGAACACCACATGGGTGACCTCGGCCAACCTCTCCATCGCAGTCGCGGATTTCAACAACATGCCTTGCTTGAACATCCTGCCAGAGGCGGCAGTGGTCACTGCCGGCACCGCAAGACCCAATGCACAGGGGCAGGTGATGATCAGCACGGCCACCGCGATATTAAGCGACAGGCGAATATCACCGCCCGAAATCCACAGCCAGACCAGAAAAGCGGCGAATGCCAGAATATGCACCAGCGGCGCATAGATCGCCGCGGCCTTGTCCGCGAGTGTGGTATAGCGGTTGCGTGCGCTTTCGGAGATTGCCACCAGCTCCGCCAAACGGTGCAGGTTGGTGTCCTGTCCGGCAGCGTTTACGCGCACGACAAGGGGTCCGGTCAGGTTAACCTCGCCCGCGCTGACATTGGTTTCAGGACCTGCAAAGGCAGGCAGGCTTTCACCGGTCAAAAGCGAGCGGTCAATCTCGCTTTCCCCCTGCGCGACCACACCGTCAACCGGCACCCTTGCGCCGGGGACCACACGCACCATATCGCCCACAAGCAATTCGTTGACCGCGACAACCTCTTCGGTGTCGCCCATGAGGCGGTGCGCGCGTGGCACTTCCAGCGCCGCCAGCTCCTCGGCCGCTGAGCGCGCGACTGAGCGGGTGCGGTGATCCAAAAACCGCCCCGCCAACAGGAAGAATGTCAGCGAAAGGGCCGCATCAAAATAGGCATGTGCACCGGATTGGGTAATCTCGTACACCGACATGCCCGCGGCCAGAATTATCGCCAGTGAAATCGGCACATCCATGTTCAGCCGCGCCACCCGCAATGCCGACCATGCCGAGCGAAAGAATATCTGGCCCGAGAAAGCGATGGCGGGAATGGCAATCGCGGCCGAAATCCAATGGAACATATCGCGGGTCGCCCCCGATGCCCCCGACCACACCGCCACCGACAAGAGCATGACATTCATCATCGCGAACCCGGCAACGCCAAGACGCATCATCAGATCACGCCCCTGCCGGTCCGTCGCACCGGCCGAAAGCGCGGCAGCGTCAAGCTCATAGGCCTCAAACCCAAGCCCTGTCAGATAATCCGCCAGCGCCTGCGGCTCAACATCCTGATCAGCCTCAACACTGACACGTTTCTGGGTCAGGTTAACGCGCGCTGATCGGACCCCGCTTTGGCGCGCCAGCCCGGCTTCGACCCCGCTGATACAAGCGGCACAGTGGATAAGTGGCAGGGACAAAAGGATACGCGCGGCTTCCTGGCCGTTGCCTGAATAAGCGGCACCCGCAGTATCCTCGGCCAAAGGTGCGGCAATACAGGCCGGACAGGCAGATACCGGCACAGCCATGGCCTAACGCCCCGCGATGTAGATCACGATGCGCTGTTGAAACATTGTGCCATCAGCGGCATGGGCCTTGAGGCGAAGGTTCCAGTTGCCACCGGCAAGCACACCGACATCTGCGCGGTAAACACCGTCCTGGCCGCGTGTAAATGCAAGCACCTGATCATCGCGCAGATGAGTGGCGCGGCCCAGAGTGGCGTCAATCTGGCTTGGCACCACTGAAACGCCATCTGCGTCAACGATGCTTAAAAGCAGTTCATCGCTTTCAATTCTTGCCGTCACTTCCCAGCCCAGCGCCAGTTGCGCGGTGCGGTTGCGGTCAAACTGCTGACTGGCAACGTACGAGTTTTTAACCTCAAGACCTGGAAATGTACCCACCGCCATGAACGCCATGTACAGGTTCACCGAAATGATCACAGCGAAAAATCCGACGGTAATTGCCAGGACCTTACGGCCAGTCAATTCCTTGCCTTTGGGGGTGACATCCGTCCGTGCCATTTTATTGACCTCTGCCATTGAAGACTGCGTCCTTATATGCGCGTTCGCCACTGACACCATCGGTGATCCAGATCCGCAAGGTGGTGCGGTCTGCCGTCGCCTCGCTGCTGCCTTTTGGCGCGATCAGATACAGGCGCTGTTTATACTCCATGTCCGCTGGTGCCACAACCGATACACCTTTGGCCCCTTCAAGTTCCAGCATCAGCCCGTCGCTGCCAGTGATCGAGAAATAGAACGGTGTTTCTTCACCATGCTTGTTGCGAATGCCGACATCATAAGTGTTGCGGATCGAGCCATCGGCCAATGTCACAAAGGTCGGGTTACGCACCGGGCGCACCGTCAGGTCGATATCGGCGCGTACGAACAGCATCACCAGAAGGGCGATACCAACCCCGGACCACAGGGCCGTATACATGATGGTACGCGCGCGCAGGATATGTTTCCAGATCGAAACCGGGTTGTCCCCCGCCCGCTCTTTCGCCTCGTCCTTCAGGGCCAGATAATCGACTAGTCCGCGTGGTTTGCCGACCTTTTCCATCATCTCGTCACAGGCATCAATGCAAAGGCCACAGGTGATGCATTCAAGCTGCTCACCATCGCGAATATCGATCCCCATAGGGCAGACATTGACGCAGGCGCTACAGTCGATGCAATCACCAAGTCCGGCGCGTTTCTTGCCGCGCCCGCGGGGCTCACCGCGCCACTCACGATAAGCGATGGTGATAGTGTCCTCATCCATCATCGCGGCCTGAATACGTGGCCACGGGCAGGCATAGATACAAATCTGTTCACGGGCGATGCCACCGAAAAGGAAGGTAGTGGAGGTCAACACCGCGACAGTACCGTAAGCCACCGGATGAGCGTTAAGCGTAACAAGTTCGACCAAAAGTGTCGGCGCATCGGCAAAATAAAACACCCACGCCCCGCCCGTAGCCACAGAAATTACCGCCCAGACAAACCATTTAAACACCCGCAGGCGTATCTTGCGCCCGTCCCATTTGGCGTTCCACAGGCGCACTCGGGCGTTGCGGTCGCCTTCGATCCAACGCTCGGTCAGGATGAACAAATCAGTCCACACCGTTTGCGGGCAGGCATAGCCGCACCAGACCCGGCCCAGAGCAGAGGTGAACAGAAAAAGGCCAAGCCCGGCCATGATCAAAAGTCCGGCGACAAAGTAAAACTCATGCGGCCAGATCTCGATCCACATAAAGAAAAAGCGCCGCTCGGCCAGATCAATCAGGATGGCCTGATCGGGCAGGTTTGCGCCACGGTCCCAGCGAAACCACGGTGAAAGATAATAGATGCCCAGTGTGACAATCATCAGCCACCATTTCAGTGACCGAAACAGGCCCTTAACACGGCGCGGAAATACAGGTTCGCGCGATTTATAGAGCCTTTCGGGAACATCAGATGTTGGCATTAAAAAGTTCGATCCTGTTTTCGCTCTATATTTCTAACTGGCACAATAAGGACCAGTCCAATATCACACAACACTGATCTGGATCAGTTCTAATATTACACAATCTGCATATGCACTTCGCACCCAGTTTTCGCCGTGACAAACCGGCGCGGTTTTCGGTTAGATCAAAAAATTACGGCGGCGCTGCATAAGCAACGCCGCCGGAAACTCATTTTTTCTGGATTGGCTTAGAAGCTGAAGCCGATGCTTATCCCGGCTGCAATGGCAGTGTTATCGGTCCAAGTGCCAACACCCGCAGCCGAAGCATCGCCCAGCCAGATATGGCGCACACCACCAGTAATTTTTACATCCCCCATCGTGTAGGTCATGCCGACACCAAGGCTGAAATTGCCGTCAGTCGGTGCCAGAATGGAAGGTGTGCCGCCTTTCGATTCCTCGTATCCGATAGTCACAGCTGCCGACAAGGTATCAGTTAACTTGCGACCAACACCGAGCGAATAAGTGACTACGTCGTTATCATAGCTAACCAGCCCGGGTCCCCAGAGTGTTGGATCGATAGAAAATGCGCTCCAGTTGACCCAGCGGATAGAGCCGAATACCAGTGTTTTCGGGTTGATACCGGTCTGGAATTCCAGATTAACCGACTGCGGCGTTGTGATCGGCATCGTGTCGGGGGTAGGACCAGGTTCAATGATATCATGGGTCGAAGTAATTTCCGAACGATAGGTCAAAGCCACACGCAGAGCCATTTCAGGAATCTGATATGCCGCACCGGCCACATAGCCGACGCCACTGGCAGGAGCCACATCCAAAGTATAACCAGCAAATGGCAAAGCTACATCTGCAGAAAGGGTTTGGTGACTGGCACCCCCAAAGACCGTGATCCGGTCGCTTATGTCATAGCGCAACAATGCGGTCAGTGCATCCGAACGTGCTTCTGCAGTTGTGCC
>JAAEUB010000413.1 GCA_024227755.1 Paracoccaceae bacterium
ATGGCATCGGTTATTGGAAATCTGCGCGGTGACCCGATGCTTGATTCTGGATGAGGACGGTATCTATGATCCAGCCCATTTTAATGACCGTTTGCTTTTGGGCTTAAAGGGTACCATGTCGGAAGTGGAGCTGCACATGATCCGCGCACGCTTGATCGGTGGTATGTTGAATAAAGCGAGTCGGGGTGAGTTACGGTTGCGGTTGCCGACCGGTTTGGTTTACGGCCCGCAGGATCAGGTGATGCTGGATCCGGACAGCCAAGTGCAGCAAAGTTTACGCTTATTTTTCCGCACGTATCGACGCCTGGGCACGGTTCAAGCGACGGTGAGAGCATTTGGCAGCCAGGGTTTGAAGTTTCCCCGACGCATGCACCACGGACCGCGCAAAGGCGAGCTTCTGTGGGGTGTATTGAGCCGCGGCCGTGCGGTGGATGTCCTGCATAATCCCCGCTATGCCGGTGCCTACGCGTATGGGCGCCGAACCCAGGAGTTCAAACGTGTTGATGGATCAGCAAATATGAAATGGCTGCCCCAAGATCAA
>JAAEUB010000414.1 GCA_024227755.1 Paracoccaceae bacterium
GCTGACGCGGTTCAACCTCGGCCTCTGCTACATGAAGGTGGGGCAGCGGGAGTGGGCCCTGGCCGAGATGGCGAAGGCGATCACCATCGACCCGCAGGCCGATTCGGTCTACACGTGGCTCGCGGACTGGCACGCCGGGCGGTTGCAGCGCATTTGCTTGAGGCGCGCGACAAAGGCGTGAAAACCGCAATCCTGTTTGCCTCGGGCGCACCTGCATGTCGCGCCTACGAGGCCATTGGCTTTAGGCAGATCGGGCGCTATGGGTTGGCCATTCTTGCAGAGCCTCAGACCATAGGACCCGTGTCATGAACTTCATCCGCCCTGCGGCACAAGAAAACCTGAAACGCTGGCGCGAGGCGATCATAGGCGCTGCCGTGGCCTTGCTGGGCCTTTACTGGCTGGCGACCTCATTTGGTCTGCTGCGCTGGCTGTCGGTCGCCGTCGCGGCAATCGGACTGGCATTTTGCTGGGCCGGAATACAGCGCGCCCGCTTTCGCAGCGGCCATGGCGGGCTTGGCGTGGTTCAACTGGATGAGCGTCAGATCACCTATCTGGCACCGGTGGGCGGCGGCTTCATCTCTCTCGATGCGCTTTCGCGGGTCGAGATCGGCCCGGACCGTTCAGGTCTGCCGGTCTGGCGATTTCGCGCATTTGGGGAAGAACTGGTCATCCCGACCTCGGCTGAAGGCACCGAAGCATTGTTTGACGCCCTTGCTGTCCTCAAAGACATCGACATGCCGGCCGCCATTCGTGCCAGCGGCACCCGGCCCGATAAACCTGTCGTGATCTGGAAAAAACCCTCGCACCGCCTGCATTGACACCGGCGCAAATTACCCCCACCTCTGGTTTTAGATACGCGAAACAGGAGCGCACATGTCCATTCCCCAATCCGGCGGCGGGCCGATCGAACACCCGGGTCAACTGGCCGAGTACCTCGAAGCGGGCTGCAAACCACCCGAAGACTGGCGCATTGGCACCGAGCATGAAAAGTTTGGCTATTGCAAAGATACCCTCAAGCCCTTGCCTTACGAAGGCGAGCGCTCGATCAAGGCGGTTCTTGAAGGGCTGCGCGATCAGTTTGGTTGGAAACCGATTTATGAAGGCGAGAACATTATCGGGTTGGAGCTGAATGGTGCAAACGTCAGCCTTGAGCCGGGTGGGCAGTTAGAGCTGTCCGGCGCTCCACTGGAAAATATCCACCAGACATGTGACGAGTTGAACTTGCATCTGCGCGAAGTTCAGGCCGTGGCCGACGGCATCGGCGCGCGCTTTATCGGATTGGGAGCGGCACCTGAATGGAAACATGCGGACATGCCCGTGATGCCCAAAGGGCGTTACAAACTGATGACCAATTACATGGACAAGGTCGGCACTCACGGCAAACAGATGATGTACCGCACCTGCACGGTGCAGGTGAACCTCGATTTCGCTTCCGAGGCTGACATGGTGAAAAAGTTCCGCGTCGGGTTGGCTCTGCAACCGCTTGCCACCGCTTTGTTTGGCAATTCACCGTTTTTTGAGGGCAAGTTAAACGGCCATAAAAGCTGGCGCAGCCGTATCTGGCGCGACCTTGATCCGGCCCGTACCGGCATGCTGCCATTCGTTTTCGAGGACGGGATGGGGTTTCAGCGCTATGTCGATTATGCGCTCGATGTGCCGATGTATTTTGTCTATCGCGACGGAAAATACATCAACGCACTTGGCCAATCGTTCAGGGACTTCATGAAAGGTCAGCTGCCCGCATTGCCCGGCGAATTGCCGACACTTTCAGACTGGGCCGACCACCTGACCACGATCTTTCCCGAGGTGCGGATAAAGCAATTCATGGAAATGCGTGGGGCAGATGCCGGGCCGTGGCGGCGGATTTGTTCGCTGCCGGGGCTGTGGGTTGGACTGCTTTACGATCAGGGCGCACTTGATGCAGCGTGGGATCTGGTCAAGGGCTGGGATGCAAGCACACGCGAAAACCTGCGCATCATGGCTTCGGTCGAGGGGCTGCAAGCCAGCGTGAATGGCGTAAAAATGCAGGATCTTGCCTGCGAAGCTCTGGCCATTGCCAAAACCGGTCTGCGCAATCGCGCCCGCCCCGGTTTCAACGGCATGGTGCCTGACGAGCGTCATTTTCTGAATGCCATGGAAGACAGCGTTGAGGATGGTAAAAATCCAGCCGACGAGTTGTTGGAGCACTACCACGGTGACTGGAACGGCGATATAAAACGGGTTTATGCCGAATATAGCTACTGACAACGTAGGGGAGCCAAAAATTTTCGAAAACTTTTACAAGAATTTTCGAAAATTCTTGTCCGTTGCCCGACGACGCTGGCTGATTATGCTAACCGCAAGGGGGGAACGTGCAGCAATTTACCGGTATAATCACCGACCGTGGATCGAAATATGCTGTATCCGGCGGCCCGGTCGCTGGGCGCGACGACGTGAAGGCCTTCCTTGCCCACCTGACCCGTTCGAAAAAATTCGCCCGCGCCAGCCATAACACATGGGCCGCAATCCTGCCTGACGGCCCCGCTAAAGGCGACGATGGCGAGGCCGGGGCGGGCATGGTTATCTTGCGTATGTTAGAACGCGAAGAGCTGACGGGGCACATCGTCGTCGTCACTCGTTGGTATGGCGGCGTCAAACTGGGTGGTGACCGTTTTCGCCGGGTGCAGGATGCGGTCAACCATTACTTAAGCCACGCGCATGGGCTTAAACGGGGGAACAAATCGCATTTTGAAAGGTGAACAATACCGCTTCAAGCAGTGCATTATCTGGTCCTGAACCGGGCTGGCGTGGATCGTGGTGCTGGCGGGTTAACGCAGCCTTATGCTTTCTCATCCTCAAGATGCAGCTTCATATCCATCAATACGTGCTGAATAGCCAGAGTTTCACGTAACAGGCGCTTGGCCTCGTTCGCGGTGATCACCCCGTCTTCGATGCTTTGCTGGTATTCGGCCATCAGCATGGCGAAACGCTGGGCCAGAGCTATCACGTCGGTATTTACCCCGCCCTCTGTCATGTTGCGCTTTTTACCATCGTAAGACATGGTAATACCCTTCAGCTCGGCCAGTGCCGAGGTCACATGCGGATAGCGCGCCGCCTCCTCCAAAGCTGCCACAGCGTCAACCGGCATGAACCGATCACGATGTTCTGCGGCGTCCGAGTAATACCGCCCCAAAGTGGCCTTCGACTTTCCAGTCAAGGCGCAAGCAGCTTCAAGCCCGACATCCTTGACCAGTGCTTCTGTGTGTTTTTTTAGATAAGAACTCATTGCATTCATAATTTATACCCTGTCCCCGACCCCACGCAGACAAGCGGGGAATTCGTCTGCCCTTTTCCCATTTTTTTTCGCGGTTGGAAATGGCTTTGTGCAAAGGCTCCGGTTTCCGGAGGTTTTCCCAAGGTGCCGGTGTTTTCGCATCGGTTACGGGTGGGGACCGCCTCAAACGTTCCTGCGGCGGTACGGTGGCTGGAAACAGCCGCGGTGGGTGAGGTGACGGCGCGTAGCGTGAAAGGGGTTAGTTCCATTCCCCGGGCCTTTGGCCCATAACCCCAGTTGTGTTCAGGTCATACCCTCGCCCCCCCAAACCCCTTTACGCTTTCTCGAAACGCAACTTGATCCCGATATTGTGGCTGGGGTAGGTCAGGGCATGGCCAAACTATATTTTCACTATTCGACGATGAATGCCGGCAAATCGACTTTGCTCTTACAGGCCGCGCATAATTACCATGAACGCGGCATGCAGACTTACCTGTTGACCGCCCGTCTGGACAATCGCGCCGGTGAAGCGCGTATCGCCAGCCGCATTGGCATCGGTAAGGACGCGGACACGTTTGAAGAAGGCGAAGACCTATTCGCCAAGATTGCCGCGCGGCTGGATGGTGCCCCATGCGCCTGCGTCTTTATCGACGAGGCGCAATTCCTGACACCCGATCAGGTCTGGCAATTAGCGCGCGCCGTCGATGACCTTGGGGTGCCAATCATGTGTTACGGCCTGCGGGTGGATTTTCAGGGCAATCTGTTTCCCGGCTCGGCCAAACTTCTGGCGCTGGCGGATGAAATGCGCGAGGCGCGTACGATCTGTCATTGCGGCAAGAAAGCAACGATGGTGGTGCGCCAGGATGATAAGGGCCGGGTGATGACCGCAGGCGAGCAGGTGCAGATCGGCGGCAACGAGACTTATGTATCCCTGTGCAGACGGCATTGGCGCGAGGCGGTGGGGGATGAGGCGTGAAGCCAGATTCTACCGGCGCCTTTCCTCGCCGGCCGCATAACGCGGCATGTCCTGCGCAGCTTTTTCAAACGCTGAGCGAATTTCAGTCTGACTAAACCCATGGTCCCACAGTTCTGTCATCAGCGTATTGATGATCTCATCCAGTAATACTGTCTGATAAGGGTTTTCGGTGTTCAGCCGAGTGCATTTGCGAGCGAAGGCCCAGGCGGCCTCTGAACAAAGCTCTTCGAATGGCGTGATCTCTTGATCGGGCATATCGGCCCCTCCTTTTCGTTTTTACGCTAGTCAGCTTACAGGCATCGCGCCAAAATTCTTCGAAGAATTTTAGCAAGGATTTTCGAAAATCCTTGACCCCTCACACCGGATTAACCAACCCCTCACCGCCAAAAAACCCCAACAGGTTGCCGACCGCCATCATCCCCATCGCGCTGCGTACCTCCAACGCATTGGTGCCCAGATGCGGCAGCAGGGTGACGTTTTCCATGGCGATGAGAGCCTCGGGCACTTTTGGTTCAAACTCATAGACGTCCAGCCCAGCGCCTGCGATCTTCCCAGTCTGCAATGCCGCAATTAGCGCCGCTTCATCAACAATATCTCCGCGGGCAATGTTGACGAAAATCGCGTCGGGCTGCATGGCATCGAAACAGCTTTCATCGACCATATGGTGAGTGTCCGCTGCCCCCGGCAACGCCACCAAAACAACGTCTGCCGCCCTTGCTACTTCTTCAATCGACCCCAAATGCCGCGCCGGAAACTCAAGCTCTTTGGCCGAGCGGTTGGCGTAAACCACCTTCATCCCAAAGCCGTAGTGACAACGCTGCGCTATCGCCTGACCGATCCGACCCATGCCGATAATGCCCAAAACCTTACCACTGATATGCATCCCTAAAAGCTGGGTCGGGTGCCAGCCCTGCCAGTTTCCAGCCCGCAACATGCGCTCGCCCTCGCCAGCCCGGCGTGCGGTCATCAAGATCAGGGTCATTGCAAGGTCCGCTGTCGCATCCGTAACCGCCCCCGGTGTGTTACTGACCGCAATGCCAAGCCCGTGCGCAACCGCTACGTCAATATGGTTGTACCCCACGCCAAAATTGGCAAGCAGGCGGCAGCGTACGGGTTTAGTCCCCAAGATATCGGCCGAGAAATTATCGCCCAGTGTCGGCAAGACAGCGTCATAGCCTTGAAGCGCCGCCTGCATCTCGTCACCGGTCATTGGCAGGGTGCTGCTACGCACATCCACATCAAACGCGGCGCGGGCCTTGTCGACCACCGGTTCTGGCAACGGGCGGGTAATCAGAACCTTCTGCATCAAAAAAGCCTCCCACCATCCGGCACGTCTTTGTCAGGCGTCAACAACACGACCTCGCCCGCAACGTCCGGCAGACCCAGCACCAGTATCTCGGACATGAACTTGCCGATCTGGCGCGGAGGGAAGTTAACCACGGCGAGCACTTGTTTTCCAATCACCTCGTCGGGTGTGTAATGCGCCACGATCTGGGCCGAGCTTTTCTTGACCCCCAATTCAGCACCAAAATCCACCCATAGCTTAAGCGCAGGTTTGCACGCTTCGGGGTAGGATTCGGCACGCGTGACAGTGCCTTTGCGAATGTCCACCTTGAGGAA
>JAAEUB010000415.1 GCA_024227755.1 Paracoccaceae bacterium
CATGCCAGCCAAACTGGGTCTGCACCGGGGCCGAAACCTGCCCGACCTCGAGTGTCAAAACTGCATCCTCGAACGGTTTCACCATCATGCCAAGGCCAAACCAGCCCAGTTCGCCGCCATTCGGGCCGGACGGGCCGGTTGAGTGTTCGGCCGCAAGTGCTGCAAAGTCACCACCCTCTTCAAGCATGACAATCAGCCCGGCGGCTTCTTCTTCGGTTTCCACGAGTATATGCGATGCGTTGTACTCCGCCTCGGGCGCGGCGTCGGCGTAGGCAGCGTCATAGGCAGCTTGCAGCGCGTCTTCGGTGACTGCTTCGGCCATCACGGCGTCAAGCTTTTCGCCCGCGATCAGCGCGCGACGTTCGTTTTCCAACTGGATCTGGGCGCGGCTCGACAATTCACCAGCTGCCTGGCTCAGCACTGTTTGCTGAATAAGCTGCTCCAAAATCCCCTCAAACAATACACTGTCGGGCAGCGATTGGTATTGATCGGGCAAAGCCAGACGGGTGGCGATCATGTGACCGATGGTAATATCCTGGCCGTTTACATTGGCAAGAACTGTTGCGGCAGTCACATCCTCAGCCAATGCTGGCAGAACGGTGCCAAGCGCAAACGTGGCAGCCAAAATCGCAGTTTTGGTTTTAAGCATAAAATCTTCCTTTGAATTGCACCGGAAAACCCCGGCAACATTGACACTTTTGGCGCCGACCCTTACATCGCAGAGGGTCCGGGAGGGCCGTTTCTTGGCCCCCTTGATAGGGCGAGGCGCGAGGACGGGCAAGCACTCCTCTCGGGAATTGAATGCTTGTGAACGTACTGCTCGAAACAGAGGCGAAAATACATGCTGGGTATCGGAAAATTGGCCAAAAAGGTCTTTGGCACACCAAATGACCGCAAGATCAAAGCAACCGGTCCGATCATTGCCAAGATCAATGCGTTGGAGCCCGAGTTTGAAGCGCTTTCTGACGCCGAGATTATCGCCAAGACCGCGGAATTGTCCGAGCGCGCCAAAAGTGGCGAAAAGCTGAATGATCTGCTGCCCGAAGCTTTTGCCAATTGTCGCGAGGCCGCGCGCCGCTCACTTGGTCTGCGCGCCTTTGATGTTCAGCTGATGGGCGGGATATTCCTGCACGAGGGTAACATCGCCGAAATGAAGACAGGCGAGGGCAAGACCCTTGTTGCGACCTTTCCGGCATATCTGAATGCGTTGACCGGTAAAGGTGTGCACATCGTTACCGTCAACGACTATCTTGCCAAACGTGATTCGGATTGGATGGGTAAGGTTTACAATGCCCTCGGGATGACCTGCGGGGTTATCTATCCGCAGCAGCCGGATAGTGAAAAACAAGCGGCCTATGCAGCTGATATTACTTACGCCACCAATAACGAATTGGGCTTTGATTACCTGCGCGACAACATGAAGTCCGAGCTGAAGGAAATGCATCAGCGGGTTCACAACTTTGCCATCGTTGATGAGGTCGATTCGATCCTCATTGATGAAGCGCGTACGCCTTTGATCATCTCGGGCCCGGCGCAGGATCGTAGCGAGCTGTATCTGAGCATCGACAAGCTGATCCCCGAACTTACGGGTGAACATTTTACGCTGGACGAAAAGACCCGTAACGTAACCTTTACCGACGAAGGTAACGAGTTTTTGGAAGAGCGTCTGCACGCGCTGGGCATTCTGCCCGAAGAGCAGTCGCTTTATGATCCCGAAAGCACGACCATAGTCCACCATGTCAATCAGGGCCTGCGCGCGCACCAGCTTTTTACCCGCGACAAAGATTATATCGTGCGCGATGGCGAGGTTGTGCTGATTGATGAATTTACCGGCCGGATGATGTCCGGGCGGCGCCTGTCTGAAGGGCTGCATCAGGCGATTGAGGCCAAGGAAGGGTGCAGTATTCAGCCTGAGAACGTCACACTGGCGCAGGTCACATTCCAGAACTACTTCCGCCTATACGATAAGCTTGCCGGAATGACCGGCACGGCACTGACGGAAGAAGAGGAATTTGTTGAAATCTATGGGCTGGGGGTGATTGAGATACCCACCAATCAGCCGATATCGCGGGTTGATGACCATGATGCGGTTTACCGTACGGGGGTTGAAAAATACGCAGCCGTTGTCGAAACCATCAAGGAAAGCAACGCTAAGAATCAGCCGATGCTGGTGGGCACAACCTCGATCGAGAAATCCGAGGTGCTGAGCGATCTTTTGAACAAAGCGGGCGTCCAGCATAACGTGCTTAACGCCCGCCAACATGAAAAAGAAGCGCAGATCATTGCTGATGCCGGTAAGCCCGGTGCGGTGACCATCGCCACCAACATGGCCGGTCGCGGTACCGATATTCAGCTTGGCGGCAATGTGGATATGCAGGTGATGGCGGCTTTGGCCGAAGATCCCGATGCAAATCCCGAAGAACTGCGCGCCAAAATCGAAAAAGACTGTGCCGACGACAAGGCCAAGGTGATTGAAGCAGGCGGGTTGTTTGTTCTGGCCACCGAACGTCACGAAAGCCGACGTATTGATAACCAGCTGCGCGGACGTTCGGGCCGCCAGGGCGACCCCGGACGCTCGGCGTTTTTCCTATCGCTCGAAGACGACTTGATGCGCATTTTCGGTTCGGAAAAGCTGGACAAAGTCCTGTCGACGCTGGGCATGAAAGAAGGCGAGGCAATTGTGCACCCGTGGGTGAACAAATCACTTGAACGTGCTCAGGCCAAGGTCGAAGCGCGCAACTTTGACATTCGCAAGCAGCTTTTGAAGTTCGATGATGTGATGAATGATCAGCGTAAGGTGATATTCAGCCAGCGCCGCGAGATCATGCAGACCGAAGACTTGTCCGAAATCGTGCAGGACATGCGCCATCAGGTGATTGACGATCTGGTTGATACCTATATTCCGCCGAAATCTTATGCTGACCAATGGAATACCGAGGGGCTTTATGCCGCGGTGATCGAAAAAGTTGGCATTGACGTGCCGGTGATTGACTGGGCTGGCGAAGAAGGCGTCGATGACGGTGAAATCGCCGAGCGGCTATATGATGCCTCGGACGAGTTTATGGCTGCTAAGGCTGTTGATTTTGGCCCCGAGTCCATGCGCTCGATCGAAAAACAGGCTTTGCTGCAGACCATCGACGCCAAATGGCGCGAGCATCTTTTGACGCTCGAGCATTTGCGGTCGGTCGTTGGTTTTCGTGGCTACGCCCAGCGCGACCCGCTGAACGAGTACAAGAATGAAGCATTCCAGTTGTTCGAAAGCCTGCTGAATGCTCTGCGCGAGCAGGTGACGCAGCAACTTAGCCAGGTGCGCCCGATGAGCGAGGATGAGCAAAAGGCGATGATGCAGCAACTTGTCGAGCAACAGCGCGCCATGATGCAGCAAAACCAGGTTGAAAAAGAGCCTGAAAGCGACGCGGTCGAGGGGTTTGACGAAAGCAATCCCGACACATGGGGCAATCCAGGGCGTAACGACAAATGCCCCTGTGGCTCAGGCAAAAAGTTCAAACATTGCCATGGGCGACTGGTCTGAACCGCACAGAATTAAAAGCATCTGAAAGCGGTCTGTAACTATGGCCCGATCATGGCGTAGATGCGGCATGAAATACTTAAGCATCTGAAAAAGCTGAATATAATACACCAGGATAGACCGTGGAATAGGCGGAAAAATCACCTGACCTTCATCAGGAAGGCATAATCAACGCGCATAATGTTCTGGATTGAGTTTCAGGAGGGTGTGATGTTGACGAAAACTATCATGATGCGGATCATTGCGGGCGGGTTTGTTATCGCGTCGGCGGGCATATCCGGGGTTATCATGAAAAACGGAAAAGCCGGCGCTGTTCAAAACGCCTCTTCCACACCACGAATAGAGGTGGGCAATGTGCCCGCTGAAGCAACCGAGGCTGCGTTTGCCGGGCCGGTTGCACCGACAGAGCCGGTCATCGGCGAAGAGGTGGCGCGCGCTGCCGGTTACCCAATATTGTCGTTGCCAGCCACCGCCCCGACTATGCCCACCGCCCCCAGCGCTGAGGCCGTGACGCTGGCCTCCTCCGGTGCGCAATTTGCCGAACCGACGCATTCTGGCGGTCAAACGACAGCTTTAGTCCCAACCAATACCGAATGCGAAGCAGGGTTTACCGCTATGGCCGCCCCTGGCGCGATGGTTGACCTGACGCTTGAGGCGCCGTGCTATGGCGGGCAGATGGTTGAAATATTCCACTCTGGTATGCGCTTCACTGAACGGATGGACGCGGCTGGTCTGATGCAGATCACAGTGCCTGCAATGGAGGAAGACGCATTTTTCAACGCGCTTTTCACCGACGGGCGCACCGAAAGCACCGATGTTCTGATGCTTACGGTAAGCGACTATCAACGCGTGGCTCTTTTCTGGAAGGGCGAGGCGGGATTTGAGCTCTACGCCCTTGAAAACGGGGCTCTGTATGGCGAGGAGGGGCATGTCAGTTCTGCCACGCCATATGGCCCTGACAGAGGGCTTTCCGGCCAAGGCGGATTTTTGACTCGGCTTGGTCAGAGTTCAAGTGGTTACCAGGTTGCGGTCTACTCATATCCGGCCATGTTGACAGATACAGACCCAATGCCCGAGATCAGCGTTGAGGCCGAGGTGCTTTTGGGTAATTGCGAGAGTGAGATTAGTGCGACACTACTTCGCAGTTCCGATACCGGAGCACTGGAAACAGCCCCCCTTTTCATCGCTGTACCCTCTTGTGAGGCAGTAGGTGAATATCTGGTATTGAAAAACCTGCCACAAAGCCAGAGAATTGCCACCAACTGATCTGAAGTTGAGGCATGGGTGATGCATTTCTTGCGGGCGGCGGTTATCGCCGCTCTTTTTTCGGTATTTCAACCGTCATTTGCCGAGGCGAATGATGTTACGCTAACGTCCCGCGATGGCTCGATCGAGCTGAACGGAACATTGCTTGGATATGACGGCGAATATTACCGGGTTGATACCGAATACGGCATTCTGACTGTCGATGGCAGCGGCGTTTTGTGCGACGGGCCGGGTTGTCCTGGTTTGGGTCCGTTTGTTGCCAGCTTCACCCTTTCCGGCGCGCGTGAAATGGGCGCGGTTTTGATGCCTGCATTGGTCGAGGGTTTCGCCATTCGTCGCGGTTACGCCCTGAGCCACGAGGATTTGGCCGGGATCGGCAGGTTGTTCACCTTGTATGAGGGCAGTGAAGGTGGGGTGAAGGCGGCCGAGATTATCATTCGTCAGGCCTCAAGCACCGAAGGTTTTGCTGAATTGTTGGGGGAAGAGGCGGATATTGCCCTTTCCCTGCGTGAGATCAGCGCCAGCGAGCACCAGATCGGGAACGAGGCCGGGCTGGGGGATTTGCGCAGCGCCCGCCAGGCAAGGGTAATTGCGCTGGATGCTTTGGTACCGGTTGTTGCGCCCGGTAATCCGGTTCGTCATTTATCTGTCGACCAACTGATCGGAGTATTTGGCGGTACTATCCGCAATTGGCAGGATCTGGGCGGAGAAAACGCCCCCATCACCGCCTATATGCTGGAGGACGGCGAGGGCTTCTCGGACATTTTTGCCACCCTTGTGGCGTCGGGTCTGGGAGGGGGGGTGTCCCCGGAGGTCTTGCGAAAACCAACCAATACTTCATTGGTTGAAGCGGTTGCCAATGATCCTTTCGGGATTGGTATGGCCGCTTATTCTCAGTCGGGGCACACCGAGATTATCACTCTGAGCGGTGCCTGCAGCTTTGAGATTGCAGCAAACCCTCAATCAATCCGGGCCGAAGATTACCCTCTGACCGCGCCCCTGTATATTTACTTACCAGCCCGTCGTTTGCCCAAGTTAGCGCGCGAGTTCTTGGCATATACACGAAGTGATGCCGCCCAGATGGTGATCCGGCGCGCTGGTCTGGTGCATCAGATGCCCGAGGAAAGCCCGGTTGATGTGCAGGGACGACGGCTGACAAATGCGATTGCGGCTGCGGGGGATGAAATTGGGCTGGCGGAACTGAAAGTGCTGGCGCAAATGATGGAAGGACATAATCGTCTTTCACTTACGTTTCGGTTTCGCGGTGGATCAAGCGCCTTGGATGCCCCATCCTTGTCTAACGTGCAGTTACTGGCGCGGGCGCTGGAGGCTGGGCGCTTTGACGGGCGGGAGGTAAGGTTTGTTGGCTTCACGGATGGTGAGGGCGCTGCCGCAGCCAACCAAAGGCTGGCTTTAGAACGCGCCAGGGCGGTCTTGCAGGCGGTGCGCGAGGCAGCCGAGGCTTTGGGCGAGGGTCAGGTTGAACTAAATGCCGAGGCGTTTGGCGAAGCGCTTCCGATGGCTTGTGATGACAGCGATTGGGGAAGGCAGGTCAACCGCCGGGTCGAGGTTTGGCTAAAGTAGCTATGATACCCGCCGCACGGGATGAGCGGTGCGTTACAAATAGCCGTTCGCGCGAAAGCTAAGCTCGCAGGATTTGCCAATTATCAGGTGGTCATGCAGTTCTAACCCCAATGCGCGGGCAGCATCTTCAACCTGACGTGTCATGGTGATGTCGGCCTCGGACGGGGACGAGTCACCGGAAGGATGGTTGTGCACCAGTATCAGCGCCGAAGCGTTCAACTCCAACGCGCGCTTGACCACCTCGCGCGGATAGACCGGGACATGATCAACCGTGCCGCGCGCCTGTTCCTCATCAGCAATCACCGCGTTCTTGCGATCGAGATATAGCACCCGGAATTGCTCGGTATCACGGTGCGCCATGGTGGTGTGGCAATAATCCACGAGCGCATCCCAGGATGATACCACATGGCGGCCAATAACGCGTGAACGTGCCAGCCTGTGCGCTGCGGCTTCTATGATCTTCAGTTCCTGAACGACGGCGGGGCCTATGCCTTTGATGGCTTCCAGCCGCTGGGGTGGTGCCGACAAGACGCGGTTAAAGTCCCCGAATGTGTCAAGCAGTGCGCGCGCCAGAGGTTTGACATCCTGCCGCTGAATGGCGCGAAACAGCACAAGTTCCAATAATTCATAGTCCGGCATAGCCGCTGCCCCGCCGGACATGAAACGGGCACGCAGCCGTTTGCGATGATCGCGAATATAGGACGGCAATTGGCCCGCCTGCTTTGAAATGGGCAGTATTGGCGCCTCGTCCCGATCAAACAGCGCGCGCGGCGCTTCATCAAATTGGTTGTCCCGGTGCCCAGTCATGAGGCGAGGAAACACCAACAAGGTGAATCTTTGGTTAACAGTATTGTGGCTTGGCCAGTCAGCCGGTCATCCCGTCCCAGAAGCTTTTCACTTTGGTGAAAAAGCCCGCACTTTCCGGGTTGTTTTCTTCAGAGAGTTTCTCGAAGTCGCGCAGAAGTTCGCGCTGCTGGCTGGTCAGGTTAACCGGGGTTTCGACGGCAAGTTCGATATACATATCGCCATTGCTGCCGCCGCGCAGACCCGGCATGCCTTTGCCGCGCAGGCGCATTTGCCTGCCCGATTGGCTGCCCGCAGGGATCTTCACGCGGCTGCGCCCGCCGTCGATTGTTGGCACTTCGATGTCGCCACCAAGGGCGGCTGATGACATTGATACCGGCACCCGGCAATGCAGGGCCTGCCCTTCGCGATCAAACAGCGCATGATTGGCAACCTCGATGAAAATATAAAGGTCCCCAGCAGGTCCACCACGCATCCCGGCCTCGCCTTCGCCAGCCAAACGGATGCGGGTGCCGGTTTCGACCCCGGCAGGAATGTTCACGGAAAGCGAGCGGTCTTTTTCAATACGGCCCGCGCCCGAGCATGATTTGCACGGGTTCTTGATGATCTGGCCCATGCCGTGACAGGTGGGACAGGTGCGTTCAACAGTGAAAAACCCCTGCTGGGCGCGTACTTTACCCATGCCGGAACAGGTTGGACACATCTGTGGTTCAGCCCCGCCATCAGCCCCGGTACCATTACAATCATCGCAGGCAACTGAAGTGGGAACCTTGATGGTTTTTTGCAGGCCGCAATAGGCATCCTCAAGCGTAACACGCAGGTTATAGCGCAGGTCTGATCCACGCGCCGCGCGCCCGCCGCCACCGCGCTGACCGCCCATGAAATCGCCAAAAAGGTCGTCGAACACGTCCGAAAAGGCGTTGGCGAAGTCACCCTGCCCGCCGCCCTGGAACCCACCTGGACGCCCGCCGCCCATTCCGCCTTCGAATGCTGCATGACCGAAACGGTCATAGGCCGCTTTTTTCTCGCCGTCTTTCAGAACTTCGTAAGCTTCACCAGCTTCTTTGAACTGAGCTTCGGCTTGCGGGTTGTCAGAGTTGCGGTCGGGGTGCAGTTCTTTTGCTTTAGCGCGAAACCCCTTTTTGATCTCGTCGGCAGAGGCGCCCTTGGAGACACCCAGAACCTCGTAATAATCGCGCTTTGCCATACTCAGTCGCCTTATAAAAACGCAAGGACCGGCCCG
>JAAEUB010000416.1 GCA_024227755.1 Paracoccaceae bacterium
GTTCTGGGCCTGAATGGTGCACCGGAAGCGGGCGACGTTCTGAACGTGGTCGAAACCGAAGCGCAGGCGCGTGAAATTGCCGATTACCGGGCGCAGGCCGCAAAAGACAAACGCGCCGCTGTTGGTGCTGCGGTGACGCTGGAACAGATGATGGACAAGGCAAAGGCTGACGAAAGCGTTGCCGAGCTGCCCATCTTGGTCAAGGCGGATGTGCAAGGTTCTGCCGAGGCAATCGTTCAGGCGATGGCCAAGATCGGCAATGACGAAGTTCGGGTGCGGGTGCTGCATTACGGTGTTGGTGCGATTACAGAAACCGATATTGGCCTGGCGGAGGCATCTGGCTCACCGGTCATCGGTTTCAACGTTCGTGCGAATACGTCTGCGCGTAACACGGCCAACCAGAAGGGCGTCGAAATCCGCTATTACAGCGTAATTTATGACCTTGTGGATGACGTGAAGGCGGCGGCCTCTGGCCTGCTATCTGCCGAAGTTCGTGAAAACTTCATCGGTTATGCCGAAATTCGTGAGGTCTTCAAGGTCTCGAACGTTGGCAAAGTTGCCGGTTGTTTGATAACCGAAGGGGTGGCACGCCGCTCGGCCGGTGTGCGCCTTTTGCGCGACAACGTGGTGATCCACGAAGGTACGTTGAAAACCCTCAAGCGTTTCAAGGACGAGGTGCCCGAGGTGCAGTCTGGTCAGGAATGCGGCATGGCGTTTGAAAAATATGACGACATTCGTGTCGGCGACGTGATCGAGATCTTCGAGCGTGAAGAGGTTGAGCGTAACCTGGATTAAACCCCTATGGTCGGGCGAAACCGCCCGGCCTTCATAAAAGATCTCTCAAGGTGGCAATCAGCGGCTTGTCAGCCGGGGGCATGGGATAGTTGCGCAGGTCACCAACCCGCACCCAGGCCAGTTGCTGGCCTTCGTGCGGATGGGGCGTCCCTTCCCATTTGCGACAAGCGAAGACCGGCATCAAAAGGTGGAAATCCTCATAGGTGTGGCTGGCAAAAGTTAGCGGTGCAAGGCACGACGCCCAGGTGTCGATGCCCAACTCCTCCTGTAACTCACGAATCAGGGCCGTTTCAGGTGTTTCGCCGGGTTCGACCTTGCCGCCCGGAAACTCCCACAGCCCTGCCATGCTTTTACCTTCCGGGCGCTGGGCCAAAAGCACACGCCCGTCGCGGTCGATCAAGGCCACTGCGGACACCAACAGCAGTTTCATTGGCACAATCCCGGACGGAAAACCGGCTCCCACTTTTCCTGTGACTGCTTGGTCATGAACGGTAATCGGCGTTGATCTGGATATAGGCGTGGGTCAAA
>JAAEUB010000417.1 GCA_024227755.1 Paracoccaceae bacterium
GACACCAATCGTCGTCTTGCCTGGCGCGCCTTTGGTCACGCGGTCGGGCATTGGGTATTAAAGGATTACGGCCCCTTCATCATGACAGACAAGACCAACGGAAGACCCATTGGCTGGGTAGGCCCCTGGTGCCCCGAAGGCTGGCCGGAGCCTGAAATTGCCTGGTCGATATGGTCGGATGAACATGAAGGCAAAGGGTTGGCCTTCGAAGGCGCACTTGCTGCACGAAACTGGGGTTATAACAACACTGACATCCAAAGTTTTGTGAGCTATGTTGACCACGGCAATACCCCGTCTTCGGCTTTGGCACGACGCTTGGGATGCAAGATTGACGACACCGCAGATCGCTTTGAAGGCGAAGAGTTGGACTATGATGTTTGGCGCCACCCCGCCGCGGACAGTGATGGTAATCCGGAGGCCTATGCATGACCTCCGAGACTTTCACTATTCCAACAATTGAGACCACGCGTTTGGCGTTGCGCGCGCCAAAAGAAGCAGATTTCGAACATGAGGTTGAGTTTTTTAACTCAGAACGCTCACATTATGTCGGTGGTCCCCTGCCGCGTGAACAAGTCTGGCGCAGTATTGCCGGTTTCCTTGGTCACTGGGCCATGCGGGGTTACGGGTTTTGGGGCATAGACGAAAAAGCCACCGGAAAATATCTTGGCCGCGCAGGCCTTTGGTGCCCAGAGGGCTGGCCTGAACGCGAGATTGGCTGGACCCTGATGGAAGGTGCCGAGGGTCATGGATACGCATATGAGGCGGCGGTTGCGGCGCGCAGCTATGCCTATGAAACACTTGGCTGGAAGACCGCAATCTCGATGATACTTGCAGGCAATATGCGCTCTGTCGCTCTGGCCGAAAAGCTGGGTGCAAGCCATGAAAGCGAATTTGAACATGAACGCTTCGGCCCATGCCACATTTACCGTCACCCCGCCCCGGAGACCCTGACATGACAGATATCGTCGCCCGCGCTTCTGAATTGCTGAAGGACCATCGCGAAAGTATCGATCGTCTTGACGCAATCCTTGTTTATACGCTGGGCGAGCGCTTTAAGCACACGCAAGCCGTGGGCGTGCTCAAGGCTGAACACAACCTGCCCCCTTCGGACCCAACCCGCGAAGGTGCACAAATTACCCGGCTTGAGGATCTGGCAAAACGCGCCAACCTTGACCCCGAATTCGCCCGCAAATTTCTGAGTTTCATCATTCAGGAAGTCATTCAACACCACCAACAACACCAGATTGATGGGGCATAAGCCCCTCAAAAAGCACATGAAATAGGAGAATACATCATGGCTATGAAAATTCGGCTCGCCCGTGGCGGCTCAAAAAAACGTCCCTTTTACCGCATCGTGGCTGCCGACAGCCGCATGCCTCGTGACGGGCGTTTCATTGAAAAGCTTGGCACCTATAACCCGCTTTTGCCGAAAGATTCGGAAGAGCGCGTAAAAATGGATGTCGACGCGATCAAAGCGTGGCTTGAAAAAGGTGCACAGCCAACCGACCGTGTTTCGCGCATGCTGGAAGCCGCCGGAGTTATCGAGAAAAAACAACGCTCTAACCCGAAAAAAGGCACGCCAGGCGCCAAAGCCAACGAACGCGCGGAAGAGAAAGCTGCCAAAGCTGCCGCCGCCTCAGAAGCGCCTGCCGAAGAGGCTTCGGCAGAATAATTTCTGCCCGGGCATCTTCAGACTTGATCGCAATACGGGCGCGGGGTCACAATACCCCCGCGCCCGTGACTTTTTTGGCGCGTAAAAGGGACCTCGTATGAGCCAGAATCACATTTGTGTCGGAGCTTTCGCGGGCGCCTTCGGGGTCCACGGCGAGGTGCGCCTGAAAAGCTTTTGCGCCACCCCTGAAGCAATTTCTGATTACGGCAACCTGACGACAGAAGACGGCAAAAGGTCGTTCGTTATCAAACTGGTAAAGCCCATCAAAAACGGGTTCTCGACCCGTGTCGAAGGCATTTTGACCAAGGAACAGGCCGAGGAACTGGCTGGCACAAAGCTGTTTGCGGATCGCACCGCCCTGCCCTCATTGCCTGATGATGAGTTTTATCACAGTGATCTGATTGGTCTGAAAGTTCTGGATGCCGGCGGCAGGGTTCTGGGCCGTGTCCTGAGCGTGGAAAACCACGGCGCCGGTGACTTTCTGGAGATTGATGGCGAGGGTCTCAAGAACCCGGCATTGTTGCCCTTTACCCTCTCAGCGGTGCCAACAATTGACCTTAAAGCGGGCCGGATCATCGTTGACCCACCCGAAGGCGTTTTCCCTGAATAACGCGCGCGTAGCCAACGAACCAAAAACAGCGTAAAGCCATGTCATGCCACAGGAAAAACCAAAAAGCGGCAAAAGCCATGGCCGCCTTAAAATAACCGCGTCGCATAAGCCGCGCGCTTTGATGGACGATACGCCCGAGCTTGTCGGAGCATGGGAGGCACGGGTTATCACCCTGTTTCCGCAAGCTTTTCCCGGCGTTCTGGGCGAAAGCCTGACCGGTAAGGCGCTGTCCGAAGGGCTTTGGCGGCTGGGCTTGGTTGACTTGCGCCTTTTTGGCGAAGGCAAACACCGTAATGTCGATGACACTCCTGCAGGCGGTGGTGCGGGCATGGTGCTGCGCGCCGACGTCCTGGGGCGTGCCTTGGACGCCGCCAGCGAAGGCACGCCGGTTGAGCGTGAGGATTGGCCGATTATCTACTTGTCACCACGCGGCAAGCCCCTGGATCAGGCCATGGCACAGCGGTTTTCGCGCGCCAAGGGCATGACGGTCCTGTGCGGCAGGTTCGAAGGTGTCGACGAACGTGTGCTTGAAGAATACGACATTGAGGAAGTGTCGCTTGGCGATTTCATCCTGACCGGCGGCGAGATTGCGGCGCAAGCGATGTTAGACGCCACCGTGCGATTGCTGCCCGGAGTTTTGGGCAACGAAGCATCGGCCGAAGAGGAAAGCTTTTCCAACGGCCTGCTTGAGCACCCGCAATACACCCGCCCGACCACATGGCGCGGACGCACCATCCCCGAGGTTCTGACCTCGGGCCATCATGGCAAGGTCGAAGCATGGCGTCGCGAAATGGGGGAAAAGATCACCCAAGAACGACGTCCGGATCTTTGGGAGAAAAGAAAGGGCTAACCCCCCCAAAAAAAGGGCCGCGTCGCAATTTTTTTTCGACGGAATCCAGCTTGTGAACCGTTATAGGTTTTGAATGGAAAAAATAGGAGGGCTTATGCGACAGGTACTTTTGGGTTCATTTGCAGTAATTGTGACAACTGGCACGCTCTACGCCGAGACGTTTTCAGCAGATGTTTGGGTTGATAACTGGTTTGCGCTGCACGCCAACGGCGTCTTGGTGGGCGAAGACAGCGTTCCGATCACTACCGAGCGGTCATTTAACGCCGAAAGCTTCACTTTTGAGGCCACATTGCCATTGGTTCTGGCGGTCAAGCTGATGGATTTCAAAGAAAATGACACCGGGCTTGAATATATCGGCAGCCGGCGACAGCAAATGGGCGATGGCGGTGCGATACTTCAGGTCATGAACGCCGATGGCTCGGTTATGGCAGTTAGCGACGACGGCTGGAAATGCCTTGTCGTCCACGAAGCCCCCCTGAACAAGGCCTGCGAAGCTGCCGATAACCCAGTTGCCGGAACGGCGCCCTGTGATTTCGAAAGCACTGATGAGCCTGTCGATTGGACCCAAGCCGGATTTGACGACAGCAGCTGGAGCGCCGCCACCGTACACACCGAGGCCGCCATCCGCCCAAAAGATGGCTATGATCGCGTTAACTGGACCGCCTCCGCGCAGCTGATCTGGGGCCCAGACCTTGAAACAGCGAACACCGTGCTTTGCCGCGTGACGGTTGAATAGCCTGACAATACTGGCGCAAAGGTCAGCATCGCAGGGGTTTCACAGCAGCAGCGTGATGCGTTGCAAGGTTTTGGCCGCCCTTCGAACATTCCAGGCGGCTTTGCCCTTGATCCTATCGGCACAAACGCATATACCGCGCGCGTCCGGGGGTCGTTGGCCCAATGGATTCGTCTGCTATAAGCTTGGCCAGGTTTCTTCACCTCGCGTCGCCTTGGCAACGATACAGAAAGAAACGACGACCTGACCTCTGACGGGCTTATCGACTTTGATAGGGACCCGGTGAAGATCAAGAGCTCTGAGGCGCACCAACTTCGCGGATCAACCGTGAGCAGATATAGGAGCGACAGATGGACCTGATCGCAGAACTAGAAGCGGAGCAAATCGCATCGCTTGGGAATGACATTCCCGATTTTAAGGCGGGTGACACCATCCGCGTCGGTTACAAAGTGACCGAAGGCACGCGCAGCCGTGTTCAGAATTACGAAGGTGTATGCATCGCGCGCAAGAACGGTCACGGCATTGCCGGTTCGTTCACCGTCCGCAAAATCAGTTTTGGCGAAGGTGTGGAGCGTGTTTTTCCGCTGCATTCCACCAATATTGACAGCATCAGCGTGATCCGCCGTGGCCGTGTACGCCGCGCCAAGCTTTACTACCTGCGTTCGCGTCGTGGTAAATCGGCTCGGATCGCCGAAGACACCAATTACAAGCCCAAAAAAGCCTGAGGAGTCATATCATGAAAAAAGATTTGCATCCCGACTATCACACGATCGAGGTCAAACTGACCGACGGCACAGCGTACCAGATGCGCACCACCTGGGGCAAAGAGGGCGACAGCATGCAGCTGGATATCGACCCGACAGTGCACCCCGCCTGGACCGGTGGCGGCACCCGCCTGATGGACACTGGCGGACGTGTATCGAAGTTCAAAAAGAAATACGAAGGGCTTGGGTTCTAAGACCCGCCACATTCGTGATCCGAAACGCCGCCCCCACCGGGCGGCGTTTTGTTTTGAACCACTGCATAAGGCGTCTTTCAAAACCGCCAACCGCAACATATAGTCGTTTCATGTGCCATTTGGGCACTTGGGACAGGAAGGTTACGGGATATGGCGCATATTATCGTCGTCGGGAATGAAAAAGGCGGGGCGGGGAAATCAACCGTTGCCATCCATGTGGCCACTGCGCTGTCACGCATGGGGCACAATGTCTCGGTGCTGGATCTGGATCTGCGACAACGCTCTTTCGGGCGGTTCGTTCAAAACCGGCGCATCACACTTGAAAAGCTGGGGATCGATCTGCCCACCCCTGCTTACCGAGACCTGCCCGAGATTGACCGATCAACCCTTGAACCGGGCGAAAACCCCTATGACCGCCGCCTGTCGATGGCTGTGGCCGGCATGGAGGGCGACAGCGAGTATATCGTCATTGATTGCCCTGGTTCTCATACCCGCCTAAGCCAGGTGGCGCATTCCCTGGCCGACACGCTGATCACGCCGCTAAATGACAGCTTTGTCGATTTTGACCTGCTGGCGCATCTGGACCCGGAAAGCGGTAAGGTCGAAGGGCCATCCGTTTACAGTGAAATGGTTTGGAACGCCCGTCAGTTGCGCGCGCGCGCCGGGTTAAAGCCGATCGACTGGGTGGTGGTTCGCAACCGGATGGGCGCACAGATGATGCATAACAAGCAGAAGATGGGCGAGGCGCTGGAGGATCTGGCCGCGCGCATCGGATTTCGCACCGCAAGCGGATTTAATGAGAGGGTCATTTTCCGCGAACTGTTTCCGCGCGGCCTGACGCTTCTGGATCTGCGCGATGTCGGGGTAAAAGGGCAAATGAACATCTCAAACGTTGCGGCGCGGCAGGAACTTCGCGACATGATGAAGGCGCTTGATCTGCCAGGGGTAAAGGTAACGTTCTAGGAAGGTCACATGACAAGAACCGCAGACGCAATCATCATCGGCGCCGGCGTGATCGGCGCCGCGCTTGCATTTGAGATGGCCAAGAAAGGCTGGAAGACCCTGAATGTGGATCGCAACCGGCAGGTCGGCCATGGCTCCACCGCAGGATCCTGCGCCATCATCCGCATGCATTATTCAACCTTTGACGGCACCGCTTTTGCCTGGGAGGGCTATCATTACTGGCGCGACTGGGCCGAGTATCTGGACCTGCCCGCCGACGCGACCCTGGCTGAGTTTCGTCAGGTCGGCTGTCTGGTAATGAAGACCGAGGCCAACGCTTATATGGCCCGCCATATCGAGACCTCGGCGGCTCTGGATATTCCGTTTGAGGAATGGGACGCAAACGACATTCAAAACCGCCTGCCTGTGTATTCTCTTGAAAGCTTCAGCCCCGCGCGCGCCAAAGACGACCCGGACTTTGGCCAATCTAACGGCGGGCATTTGAAAGGCGGCGTCTACTGGTCCGATGCGGGTTTTGTAAACGATCCAGCGCTGTCGGCGCAAAACCTTGCAGATGCCGCCCGGCTGCACGGGGCTGAGTTTTTACTTGGCCATGAAATCGTTGAAATTACGCAGGAAAATGGGCGCGTAAGTGGGGTGAAACTGGCCGACGGGTCCGAAATTGACGCCCCTGTCGTGGTCAATGTTGCTGGTCCCGGCTCGGCAATGATCAATGAAATGGCCGGGGTCACTGGCGATATGAACATCACCACCCGCCCCTTGCGTCAGGAGGTCGTGCATCTGCCCGCGCCCGAAGGCTTTGACTTTGAAAAGTCCGGCACCATCGTCTCGGACAGTGATATTGCCTGCTATTGCCGCCCCGAACATGGCAACCACATACTTGTTGGCAGCGAAGACCCGGAATGTGACCCGCATTTCTGGGTAGAGAATGACACTGATTACGACCGAGACTTCAGCGACCAATGGACCACGCAGGCCATGCGCTATGCCCAACGCGTACCCAGCCTTGGCATTCCCAGCCGAACGCGCGGTGTGGTCGACCTTTATGACGCCTCAACCGATTGGATCCCGATCTATGACCGCTCATGCCTGCCCGGTTTCTACATGGCCTGCGGATCGTCTGGGAACCAGTATAAGAACGCGCCAATAGCCGGTAAAATGATGGCTGAACTGATCGAGTATGTCGAAAACGGCGGCGATCATGACACGACGCCAATGCAAATGACCCTGCCCTATACCGGACATGTAATCGACACCGGTTTCTACTCCCGGCTTCGAAAGATCAACGAGGAAAGCAGCTTCTCGGTTCTGGGATAAGGTGCCGGGATTTTCGATTGCGACACCGCGGGCAATGCCCTATACGCCACCTCAATGGCACCCGTAGCTCAGCTGGATAGAGCGCTGCCCTCCGAAGGCAGAGGCCACAGGTTCGAATCCTGTCGGGTGCGCCAATGTTTTCTGAGGGTTAAAGAATTTTCTTCTTTCTGAAAAATAGAAAAGTAACGACATAGTAACAACTGGTAGTGTGTCTTGGTTCGAGACAGGCAACAAAAAACTAAAGCATTTCCGAAAAAAGCGACAGGAGAGAGCTGGAGGCACCTGTTAAAAATTGGGCGGAAAGCTGCGTTTCTCAGATTGCGGAGTTTTTCAACAGAAGGGCGTATTTCGTTGAAAAACTCTCCTTGATTGGACAGCTAATCACTGATTCAATTCCCCTGTTGATGCAGGGGATTGATGACGATGATGGGGCCAAAGCAAGAAGCGCAGAGCGCACTTTTCTATGATTTCTCGATAGACGATCATGTCCCGCAAGGTCATCTATTGCGGTCGATTGATCGCTTCGTTGATCTGACTGATATACGCCAATATCTCATCCCGTTTTACAGTGGCACTGGCCGCCCATCGATTGATCCCGAGCTGTTGATCCGCATGTTGCTGGTGGGATATTGCCTTGGCATCAGGTCAGAACGCCGGTTGTGCGAAGAGGTTCATCTCAATTTGGCATATCGATGGTTTTGCCGCCTCGACCTGACAGACCGGGTGCCAGATCATTCCACCTTTTCCAAGAACCGCCACGGTCGTTTCCGAGACAGTGATCTGCTTCGTCATCTGTTTGAGACGGTGGTGGCGCGCTGCATTTCGGACGGTCTGGTAAGCGGCCAAAGATTTGCGGCAGACGCCAGTCTAATTGAGGCTGATGCCAACAAGCAAAATTCCACACCCAAGGAGGACTGGGACAGCAACGCCATCGATCCCGCTGATGCACCCCGTGCCGTTCGCGAGTATCTTGGCGTTCTGGACGATGCTGCATTCGGCGCTGCGAGCAAGGTGGAACCAAAATTCACATCCCACTCTGATCCATCCAGCCAGTGGACCGCCGCCCGCAAAGGCCCTGCTTTCTTTGCGTATTCTACAAACTATCTGATCGACACGGATCATGCTGTCATCGTGGATGTTGAAGCAACCCGGTCAATAAGGCAGGCCGAAGTCGGATCTGTGCGCACGATGCTGGACCGGGTTAAAAATGGGTTTGGTCTACATCCTGAACGGATCATCGCGGACACAGCCTATGGGTCAGGGCCAATGCTGGGTTGGTTGGTAGATCGCGGCATCTCCCCGCATATTCCCGTAATTGATAAGGCAGGGCGTACAGATGGCACCTGGACCCGCGCTGACTTCGAATGGGACGCTGAGAACGACCAATACATCTGCCCTGAGGGCCAAGCTCTTAAACAATTCCGCCGCAACTACTCTGATCCGAACCGAGGTCCAACAGGCAAAGGTGTCGCCAAATACCGCGCTCTGAAGCTGACCTGCCAAGCGTGCCCGTCAAAACCAAAATGCTGCCCAAACATGGGTTTCCGCTCCATCACCCGGGAGGAACACGAAGATGCCCGTCAGGTTGCCCGCGACATTGCAAAGACCAAACAATACGAAATCTCGATGAAGCTCAGAAAAAAGGTTGAGATGCTCTTTGCCCACCTCAAACGCATCCTCGGACTTGGAAGGCTCCGATTACGTGGCCCATGTGGCGCAAATGACGAATTCCTCCTCGCCGCTACCGCCCAAAACCTCCGCAAACTGGCAAAGATCTTTCCCGCACCGCAGCAAACGCGAAAAGCCTGACAAGTAAGGCACTCGCATCCGCCTCAAAAACCATCTTTCTGCACCTGCAACACGTTGTTTTTCCACAGAATCGGCTCAATGTAGTCATTCGCTGCGCTATGATTGAAGGTCGGCTTTGGACTGCACATATCAAATTGCCAGCCCTTGTGCAGTACCGCGGCGCTGCAAGAGGCAGCACCGAGCGGAAACAGAAAGGCCCTGATCTTACGGATTGAAGTCATTAAAATGGCCTCCGTTAGAAAAAATGGTGAGCTAGAGTTAGAGAATTTGCAATTTCGTGAAAATGTTCATGGCAAGCATGAGCAATCTGAGTTCCCTGAAAAGGACGCAGACCACTAACTGGAAGACTGTGGATGAGCATAGTCCCCCTCTTTGATCCCAACTAGCATTCCTCCATCGGTTTCCATCTATAGAACTGAATTTCAACGTCGTTGGGGACGTTGTTTTCCTGAAGGTACCGCTCTATCCACGCATCCTGCGCAGGTTTCGTCCTGTATTCCTCAACCCAGACAATCCTTGTCTCGCCC
>JAAEUB010000418.1 GCA_024227755.1 Paracoccaceae bacterium
TCCTGCGACGCCGTGCCCTCGACGTTGCCCGACGCGACACCTCAAAGGGATCGCTGTCGATCAAACTGAAGCGAGCAGGCTGGGATGACGCGTTTCTTCTTAAACTTCTCAATCAGTTAGACACAAATTAGGCCATATGCGCACAGTACACGACGCACTTGCATTGAGAGGTGATCTGGATTCGACATTGGTAATATTTCTTCAGGATATGCCCGATGACAAACAGCCAAATCACCACTCTGTCTACAACGCTACGCCCGCACTTTGATTTCGGCAAGTCGCGGCTGATGACATTTTGCATTTTGCTGACAGGTCTGGCGGTGTCGCGGACGGTGAACCTCAGCCATTTGGCCTGCCATTTTCCCGGCGATGCGCTTCATGCCTCGAATTACCGCCGTCTGCAGCGGTTCTTTCAGTATATCCGGCTGGACACAGATGTGGTTGCACGGCTCACCCTGATCATGCTGGGGCTCGAGCGGCGCAAGCTGGTTCTGGCGCTGGATCGCACCAACTGGAAGCTGGGAAAAAGCGATATCAACATTCTGGTGCTGGCGGTGATCACGCGTCGGTTTCGGGTGCCATTGATGTGGTCGTTTCTGGCCCATGGCGGGTCCAGTGACAGCAAACAGCGCTGTGCTCTGATGGGCCGGTTTATACGCCTGTTCGGTGCGGAGCGAGTTGAAATCCTGCTGGCAGACCGGGAATTCATCGGTGGCAAGTGGCTGCAATACCTGAATAAAAACAGCATTCCCTTTGCCATCCGCCTGAAAGCCAACATGTATCTGCACCGCGAAACAGGCGGCATGGTACAGCTGGCAGCCCTGCTGCGTAACCCTCGCGGACCACGGGTCTGGGCCGGATGGCTGGCGGATATGCCCCGCGATGAGGTGCAAAAACTGACCCTGAAATGTAAAAAGATCAGAGGCGGCGAGGCCCTGATCGTCGCCACCAATACCGGCAATCCGGGCAGGGCCTTCAACATATACCGCAAACGCTGGGGCATCGAATGCCTGTTTGCGGATGCCAAAACGCGCGGCATGAACCTCGAAGACACCCATATCACAAATCCCGCCAAACTGACGACAATCCTGTGCCTGGTAACCCTGGCCTGCGCATGGGGTTACAAATGCGCAACTGCCGTCAAAGGAAGGGCAGCAATCGCGCGAAAAACCCATGGGCGACCCGAAAAATCATGGTTCAGGATCGGCTTTGATCAACTCAGATCATGGCTCCTGACCGACCCGGACAAAGCGATGGAAAGATTGCGAAGCGCTATTCCGAAAAGGCCTGTCAAAGCGGCAGAAAGGTTATGAGTCGTGTACTGTGGTAAAAGGGGCAAAACCCCGGGCTCTCAGGCGCGTGCACCGACCATCTGTGGCAGGCTTGGGATCGCGGTGGCACCGTCAATGTTGAGGCGGTCGCCGAGATAATCCCAGAAGGTGATGCCGAGTTTGGCGCACGTTTTGGCGATGCTGAGGAACGCATCGCGTGTGTCACGACCGGCGTCGCTTCTGGTCCCGCCGGAGATTTTACGCTTGGTGACGTAACAGCGGATGTCATTTTCCGATCCGTTGGTGTGGAGCGGGATTTCGGGGCGATCGAGAACCATCAGGAGGTCGCGCCGGTTGGCGTGGATCCGCTTGAGCAGCCGGTCGAGCATGACCGCGCCGGTTTTGCGCCGGAAGATCCGGTTGAACCTGGCGCGCAGGCTGGCACGACGGGTTGGGGACGGATTGTTGCGATAGGCCTTGAGGTCGCGGTAGAAGTCCCAGATCAGGCCGCGCAGATGCTGCTGTGCCGCTCTATCGTGTTCGTTGAAGCCGTCGAGTTTATGAACGAGGCGCTCCGTGTGAACCCAGCACGAGGCATGGCACCCGACTTCAAACTGGCCGGCACCATCGCTGACGATGACCGTCTCATCGAGGAAACCATGGGCGCGGACACTCCCCCACAGCGCGCCTTCGCTGGCGATCAGCAGCGGGTTGGGCGTAGCCGTGAGGTTCACGATGCCAAGTCGCTCGAGATGGGCAAGCCATGCATCGTGATCAACAAAATGTCGGTCGGGATGGTTGGCCAATTGGCGAATGACCGGGGCGCTGAGCGCTCGCCCGCGCATATAATCAAGCGCGTCCTCGTTGATCACATAGTCGGTATAGCCGCCGCGCAGCAGCCCCAGAAAGTTGTGACGGCTCTTGGAGCCAGCGGTCGCGAACGACGCGAAATGGTCGTTGCCGATATGCGTACAATAGCCGTTCTTTGCCTTGTGGCGAGCTCCGGTGTCGTCGACCGTCAGCCACTGCGCACTGGCCAGCCCCGAGCGCAACACATCGCGGGCCTCGGTGAGGAAGTCCTCCTGGCCTTCGTTCAACAGCCGCATCACCTGTCGCTTCGAGATGGCAATCCCGATGCTGCGCAGCTGGGCGACCAGCCGCACAACGGTGACCTGGCCCTGATGATATTGCATCAGCACAAAGCGACATAGCTCCGGTCCGAAATGACCCCGGATCCCGCTCGGCAGTGGTGCCGTTACCGTCCTGCCGTCCGCTGTTATCCAGCGCTCCCGCCGATAGCGAACCACCTTCGGGCTGATCACGAGATCCTGGACAACGTAATCCTGATATCCCTTGAACCGTGCGCCAGACTGCTCAGCGGCAGTCATCTCTGGGATAAGATTTTGGTCCTCGACGACGACCCGCGGCATCTGCTTTGGGCCACGTCTGATGCGTTTCGAACCCTTCGGCTTTACCGACGTCGCCTGCTCCATACCACTCGGCTTGATCGACGGTCGCCCCTTCAGACCTTTGAGACGGGCGATTTCATCGCGCTGTGCGCAGACCGTCCGTTCCAGATCTGCCACCTTGCCGAGCAGCGCGACCACCAGGTCCCGCAGCTCGATGATCGAAAGCTCTTCAATGTTTCCGGGTGGGGCCATCCACAGGGTGAATCATAAAGCGAGTCACAGGGGAAGCAAAAAAACCAACCACCGCCCGGGGTTTTGCCCCTTTTACGGACTCCCGGCGCTGTTGCATCGAACGCCGCGAAAATCAGTGGATTCCCTTTTTCGGGTGAAA
>JAAEUB010000419.1 GCA_024227755.1 Paracoccaceae bacterium
AGCCACACCGGCTATGCCACCCAATTCGCCGGTCTGCATGACAACTTCGACGTCTTCCCACGGCACAGTTGGCTAAAAGATCGAAACAGGTTCCCTATCGGGTCATACCAACCTGATCTGTCAGCCAGCCCCGTAAGGAAAGGCCAGGTGTTGCGCCCAGCACTTTGGCCGCATCATTCGCCATCGAAATAACTCCAGTCTCAAGCGTTGATGCCGCGTCGCCGATGCGTGCCGAATTGGTTGAAACGGTAACAGCGGCGATGTTTTGCGGGTCAAGTGCGGGCAGACGTGATGCGCCGCATTCCTGCGGGCCCATCCCCGCGTCATTAAAGATGGCGATACGCGCAGGTGCCTTAAGTGCACGCTCGGGTGAGCCGCCGATTAGTGCGCCATGAGAGCCGGTTATGACAATCTGCCCAATATGCTCTGGCCCAACCATAGATGCAGAATCGAGCAGGTGGATGGCTTCGCCGCCTTCAGTCAGGTGCCGTATCTGGCGGGCTTCCGGTTGCTGGAGTAAGCGAAAAGTGGGCGCCTCGGCACTCTCCAACAACCCTGCCGCCTCAGACGCCGTCATTCCATTTGCGACCCCAAGGTCCTGGGCAAATGTGTTGGCAAAGCTGATCCTGCCCTTCTCATAGGTCTCTTTTGCGTCCCCAACCCGCGCTGACATGCAGTCGACCGCAGCGGCAGCCATACTCACCTGTTCAAGCGCCACAACGCCGCTTATCCCGGCCCGCTCCAGCCCAATTCCTGCGTCATTGAAAATGACAGCTCGTACCCCTGCCCCTGAAGCGATGGCCGCCGGGAATAACCCGCCATGCGAGCCAGAAACAATGACAAGCTCAGCGTCCGCTTCCGTCACGTCAGTGATCGAATCCAGTAATCTTGGTGTGTTTTCCATGTTTCCCAAATAGCGTTCTTGACACTCCAATGCAAATTCGTCCTTATTATCAGAACAAATAATTCCACTTAATGGAACAGGGCGGAATGGAAATAACCGGCTCAATTCCCCGTGCGGCAAGTATTCTTGACGTGCTGGCAGAAACTCCGGATGGACTAAGCCTTGCCGAGATTGTCATTCGCACGGGGTTTTCCAAAACCACGGCATTTCGCGTTCTGGCAGCCCTGCAACAAGCACGCTTTGTGGTGCAGGACCCGGTGGGGCGTGACTACCGATTGGGGCGCAAACTGGTTGATATGGCACACGTTTCGGCGCGTGCGGATATTGCCGCTTTGGCCGGGCCGGGTTGTGCGAGACTTGCGGAGCTTTCGGAGGATACGGTTTTCTTATCAGTGCCCGAGGGCGCGTTGGCCATTTGTGTTTTGCGTAAAACCGGTGCCTTTCCGGTGCGCACCCTGACACTTGACCAAGGGGATGCGCGCCCATTGGGTGTGGGGGCCGGGTCGCTGGCGTTGTTTTGTGCGATGAGCGCCGAAAAACGTCGCGCAATTTGCCGGGTGAACCGGGGATGGTTGAAAGAATACGGCACGAACATGGATGAACTGATGCGTCAATGTGCAAGCTACAAGGCAAAAGGCTATGCAATGAACCGCGGTCAGGTGGTTGAGGGCACTTCGGCCGTATCAGTGCCTGTTACATTGCAGGACGGAGAGTTGATTGCGGCAATCGCCATCGGGGCAATTGATGCGCGTATGACAGACGAGCGGATTACCAACATTCTGGTGCCCGCGTTGAAACGAGAAGTGGCGTTGATTGCCGCGACAATGGATGACCGGGAAGAAAGGGGAGCCTCATGACAAGTACGGGCCATAACCGCGCGCGCAGTATCACGCTTTTGGTGATGATGGAACGCATCCGCGCCTTTGAGGAGCACGCCTGCCTTGCCGCCGAGCGCGACAAGTTAGTGTTGGGTGCCATTCACCCCTCGATTGGGCAAGAGGCCTCGGCGGCGGGGATCATGCAGGCGCTGCGGCGTGATGATATCCTTCTTTCGACCCACCGTGGTCACGGGCATACACTGGCAAAAGGAGCCGACCCGCTGGCCATGTACCGCGAGCTTTTGGGGCGTGAAGGTGGCTGTTGTGGTGGCAAGGGCGGCTCGATGCATATCGCCGATTTCAACGTTGGTATGCTTGGTGCCAATGGTGTTGTCGGGGCAAACATCACCATCGGTGCCGGTGCGGCGCATGGGCTGAAGTTACTTGGTTCTGACCGCATAGCAGTGGATATTTTCGGTGACGGTGCGGTCAATCGTGGGCCGTTCCTTGAGGGGCTGAACTGGGCGGTGGTGTTCGACTTGCCGGTACTGTTCGTTTGTGAGGACAACCAGTATTCGGCAACCACACAAACCAAATCAGTTACTGGCGGTCCGGGTCCCGCCGCGCGGGCCGAAGCGATGGGGCTGCGGGTTACGGTGGTTGACGGCAACAATGCCGAAGAGGTGGCCAATGCAGTCGATGAAATCACTGCACGTATCCGTTCGGGCGAAGGTCCGGAGTTCCTCCACTCAATCACCTACCGTCAAACCGGTCATACATCGTTTGATCTGGCGGGCTACCGCCCTGAAGGTGAAGCAGACCGCCACAAGGCCGAGGATGATCCGATTGCCCGGCAAAGGGGATTGCTGGCGGCAATGGGTGCGAACCAAGGCGAGTTGGACGCGATTCACGCAAATGCGCAGGAGGAAATGGCAGGGCTTATCAAACAGGCTGCCGCAACCTCATTCCCGCCCGATGATACCGCGTTTAGCGATGTTCAAGACCTTGGATCGCCAATACGGGAGGCATTCTGATGGCCAAAATGACCTATGTCGAAGCATCCCGAGAGGCTGTGCGTGAAGCCATGCAGGCAGACGCTACCGTCTGGTGTGTCGGTGAAGATCTGGGACGTGGCAGCGTCTTTGGCCAGTACCTTGGTTTGCAGGACGAGTTTGGCAAGGACCGCGTTGTAGACACACCAATTTCCGAGGCTGGGATCATGGGTGCTGCCTTTGGCGCTGCAATGGTCGGAACGCGCCCCATTGTCGAAATGCGTTTTTCCGACTTTGCGCTTTGTGCCACGGATGAATTGGTCAACCAGATTGCCAAGGCGCGCTTTATGTTTGGCGGCCAGTCGCGTGCGCCCATGGTTATCCGAAAACCAACCGGCATGTGGCGTTCTTCTGCCGCGCAACACAGTCAATCGTTGGAAAGCTGGTACACCCATATTCCCGGGCTGGTAGTGGTTTGCCCAGCGACGCCGCAGGACAATTATTCGATGATGAAGGCAGCCATCGCGTCAGATGACCCTGTGGTCTATTTTGAGCACAAAAATATCTGGGGCATGGAAGGCAAGGTTGACCGCAATCTTGAGGTTGAGATCGGCAGGGCAGCCATCCGCCGCGAAGGTGGCGACCTTACGCTCGTCAGCTGGTCCGACACCGCAAATCTTGCGATCCAGGCAGGTGATGCCTTGGCCACAAAAGGCGTATCTGCCGAGGTCATCGACCTGCGCTCGCTTTGGCCATGGGACAAGGAAGCGGTGATTGCCTCGGTGCAGAAAACCGGACGGCTGATTGTGGCGCACGAAAGCGTGGCGGTGGGTGGATTTGGGGCCGAGGTCGTGGCCTCAATTGCTCAGGAAGTTACAATGAAGACCCCGCCGCGCCGTCTTGGAGCGCCGCGTTCATTGGTGGCATATGCACCGAACCTGGAAGACCAAATGCGTGTAACCGCTGACATGATGGTCACGGCGGCAATGGAGATGATTAAGACATGACAACGAATGAAATGACTGGCGGTGAAGCCATAGCACGCATGTTGCTTGCCCATGAGGTTGGCCCGATGTTCGGCATGGGCGGTTTCCAATTACTGCCGTTTTATGATGCAGCACGTCGGCTGGGTCTGAACCATAACCTGATCAATGATGAACGCTGCGCTGTCTTCGCCGCCGACGCTTATGCCAAAATCATCGGGCGGGTCGGGGTCGTGGATGCCACGCTTGGGCCGGGTGCAACCAACCTTGTGACGGGTCTTGTCGAAGCACTGAATGCGGGCACGGCCCTAGTGGCAATTGTTGGCGATGCCCACCGTGAACACGCGGGCAAGAATATGACGCAGGAGACCGATCAGGTGTCCATCCTACGTCCAGCTTGCAAGGAATTGCTGCGGGTGGAAGCAGTGCACCGCTTACCTGAACTTATCCGGCGGGCCTTTGCGGTTGCCACTTCAGGCCGCCCCGGTCCGGTTTGTGTGGTTGTGCCCGAAGATGTGGCCCACGGTACTTACGATTTTACGCCCCAGGATTTCGCCGCCGATCCAGCCCATCAGTCCATGCCTGCCCTGCGCTGCCGCCCCGATGCAGAAGGCACCGCGCGTGCTGCTGCAATGTTGGCCAAGGCAAAACGCCCGATGATGCTGGTCGGCGGTGGTGTTCACATTTCTGGCGCGCAAACTGCCGTGACGGATCTGGCCGAAAGCTGTGGCATTCCCGTGGCGCATACTCTCACTGGCAAGGGCGCGATTTCCTGTAAAAGCGACCTTAATGCTGGCCTGTTTGGACGTTATGACCGCATTGCAAATGACCTGATCGCGGCCTCTGACTGCCTGTTGGTTGTCGGTTGTAAGTTGGGTGAGATTGCCACCAAGCGCTACACCATTCCCGGCCCGGGTGCTGAGGTTATCCACCTTGACAATGTCGCTGAGGAAATGGGGCGCACCTGTGAACCGACGCTCAAACTTTGGGGGGACGCGAGGGCTGGGTTGGAGGATATTGCGGCCCTGCTGGCTGATGGCGCGCGCGGCCAAAAGGCTGCCCGCGCGGATTATCTGACAGAGATACCGGTGAAAATGAAAGCTTGGCATGATGATGTCTCGCAGCGGCTGTATTCAGATGAAAGCCCGGTCCACATGGCGCGTCTTATCACTGAGTTGAACAAGGCCCTGCCCGCGGATGGTACTTTAATCGCAGATGGTGGTTTTGCCGCCCATTGGGGCGGGCTGTTGTTTGACACTAAACAGGCAGGGCGAGCCTTTGTGCCAGATCGCGGTTTTGCCTCGATCGGCTACGGTTTGCCCGGTGCCATCGGTGCACAACTGGCCTGGCCTGATGGCGTGGTGGTCGGCCTGACAGGGGACGGCGGCTTTAACATGGTACTGGGCGAGCTTGAGACCGCGCGGCGGATGCGGCTGGGTCTGACGGTGATCGTGGTCAACAATGCGGCCTCAGGTTACGTGAAGGCGCTGCAGCATCTGATGTACGGCGAGGGCAATTACCAATCCTCTGATCTGAGTGAGACCAACTATGCCAATGTTGCCAATTCGATGGGTTGTCACGGTGTCCGGGTTGAAGACCCGGATGATCTGGCTGCGGCACTTTCCGAGGCCTTTGCAGAAACCCAAAGGCCCAGCGTTATCGACGTCATGGTAACCCGTGACCCCTCACGTATGCTGCCAGCGGTCGATAATCGTACCGTGAAGGTCAAGAAAGGTGACAGGGTGGCGTGAACGGGCTGGACTGACCTCAAAAGGCAGGCTTAACCTGCAAATGCAGGAGGGTCAGTTATGCCATCAACATTCACCACCCATATCTCCCGGCAACTTGATGATCTGAAAGAAACCGGATTGTTCAAGCGTGAGCGTATTATTACCTCGCCGCAAGCGGGCAGCGTTTCGCTTGCCTCCGGCCTGTCGGTTATTAACCTGTGTGCCAATAACTACCTTGGCCTGTCTGACAATCCTGAACTGGTAAAGGCTGGTTGCGCCGCCCTGAAGCGTTACGGATACGGCATGTCTTCAGTGCGCTTCATTTGCGGCACGCAAGAAGAGCACAAAGAGCTGGAGGCGCGGGTATCCGCATTCCTAGGTATGGAAGACACCATTCTGTATTCCAGTTGCTTTGACGCCAATGCCGGGCTGTTTGAAACCCTTTTGGGACCAGAAGACGCGATTATCTCGGATGCGTTGAACCACGCGTCGATCATCGACGGGGTGCGGCTGTGTAAAGCGCAAAGGTTTCGCTACGCCAATTCCGATATGGCTGACCTTGAGGCGCAGCTGGTTGCGGCCAGGGATTGCCGTTTCAGGATGATTGCCACTGACGGAGTTTTTTCGATGGATGGCTATTTCGCCAAGCTGGCCGAGATTTGCAATCTGGCGGACAAGTATGATGCGATGGTCATGGTCGATGACAGTCACGCGGTTGGATTTGTCGGAAAAACCGGACGCGGCAGCCATGAGCATTGTGGCGTCATGGGGCGGGTGGACATCATTACCGGCACCTTTGGCAAGGCGCTGGGCGGGGCCTCGGGCGGGTATACCTCTGCAAGTCGTGAGGTGGTTGAGTATTTACGCCAGCGGTCGCGTCCCTATCTGTTTTCCAACACTCTTGCCCCGGTGGTTGCGGCAACCTCGATCAAGGTACTGGATATGCTTGAAGGCTCAACTGAACGGCGCGGTGAGCTAATGGCGAATGCGACGTATTTCCGGGCCGAGATGTCCGCCGCTGGCTTTGACCTGTTGCCCGGAGAGCATCCGATAATCCCGGTCATGCTACGCGATCCCAAGAGGGCGCAGGAAATGGCCAAAAGGCTGGAGGCGCGCGGGGTCTACGTAGCAGCGTTCAGCTTTCCGGTAGTGCCGCGCGGCCTGGACCGAATTCGCACCCAGATGTCGGCAGCCCATTCGCGCGAAGAATTGGATCAAGCAATCGCCGCCTTCGTCGAAACCGGTAAGGAAATGGGGATCATATGAGCAGCAATGAGATGAAGGCGCTGGTCAAGGCGCAGCCAAAGGAAGGGCTGTGGATGCAGCGCGTGCCGGTGCCCGAACCGGGGCCACAGGACGTTTTGATCAAGGTAAAAAAATCAGCCATTTGTGGCACAGATGTGCATATCTGGAAATGGGATGAATGGTCAGCCAAAACCGTTCCGGTGCCAATGGTAGTCGGCCACGAGTTTTGCGGTGAGATCGTTGAAACCGGCGCGGCTGCTTTGAAATACCAGATCGGTCAAAGGGTCTCGGGCGAGGGGCATATCACATGCGGTTCATGTCGCAATTGCCGTGCTGGGCGCGGTCATTTATGCCGCAACACCAAGGGTGTCGGGGTTAGCAGGCCGGGCAGTTTCGCCGAATATGTCTGCATTCCCGAAGCGAATGTCGTGACAATCCCTGACAGCATTCCCGATGAAATCGCTGCCATCTTTGACCCATTGGGAAACGCCGTTCACACCGCGCTAAGTTTTGATCTGGTGGGCGAGGACGTGCTGGTCACCGGGGCTGGACCGATCGGAATTATGGGGGCCTTGGTGGCGCAGAAGGTGGGTGCGCGCAAAGTGGTGATCACCGATATCAGTCCCTACCGGATTGATCTGGCCAAGCGGTTAGGTGTGCAGCATGTGGTCAATGCAGCCAAGGAAGACCTGGAAAATGTCATGCGCCGCATTGGCATGAGCGAAGGTTTTGACGTGGGTTTGGAAATGTCAGGTGCCGCGCCCGCCATGCGCGATATGATCGATAAGATGAACAACGGTGGCAAGATCGCCCTGCTGGGCATTGCTGCGACCGAGTTCGCGGTCGACTGGAACAAGATAATTTTCAAAATGCTCAACGTCAAAGGCATCTATGGCCGGGAAATGTACGAGACATGGTATAAAATGATTGCGCTTGTGGAAAGTGGATTAGAGCTGAGTGATATCATCACCCACCGCATGCACGTCGATGACTTTGAAGCCGGCTTTGCAGCGATGTTGTCTGGGGAGGCAGGGAAAGTTGTAATGGATTGGGGGTGATACCTGCGGACATTTATTCCGCAGGTTTATACCCCATTGAAGCCTCAAGAAGATGCTTGGTATAATCATGCGCCGGGCTCATCGAACGCATTTCCTCAACCCCCATCACCTCGACGATTTCGCCATTTTGCATGACCGCCACGCGCTCGCACATATGGGCAACTACAGCAAGGTTATGGGACACCATCAGATAAGTCAGATGCTGGTTTTCGCGCAAATCTGCCAACAGGTTCAGGACCTCGGCCTGCACAGAAACATCCAACGCCGAGGTTGGTTCATCCAACAAAAGCACAGAAGGTTCCGGCGCCAAAGCCCGCGCCACCGCCACCCTCTGCCGCTGTCCACCCGAAAGCTGGTGAGGATAGCGAAATCGAAATTCCGGCCCAAGGCCGACATCCGCCAGGAGCTTTCCAATGCGATCATCCACGTCTTTAAACCCGTGCAGTTTCAAGGTCTCGCTAAGGACCTGATCAACTGAATGACGGGGGTGCAGGCTGGCATAGGGGTCCTGAAACACCATCTGTACGTCCCGAAAAAAGGCGCGCGGGCGCTTTTTACCCAGGGTTTCGCCGTCGACCTTCATCACGCCCGACCATGTAGGGACCAGCCCGACAAGGGCGCGCAAGATGGTGGATTTGCCCGAGCCACTTTCGCCGACAAGGCCAAAGCTTGCTCCTGAAGGCACAGTGAACGACGCTTCTTTCACTGCATCGACGCGATCCCAGTCATCGCCGAACCATACGTTCAATTTGTCAAATACCAACTCGCTCATTGACGACCACTCACGCTTGCGGCTTGTGCCCATGTCGGGTCGCGCACCAGCGCCTGCAGGCGATCCTGCGGAGTGTCAATTCTGGGCAGCGAATTTAGAAGCCCACGCGTATAGGGATGCGTTGCCTCGTGCAGCTTGTCGGCCTTACAGGTCTCAACGATGCGGCCCGCATACATGATCAGCACCCGGTCGCAAAAGCTGGCTACCAGGTTAAGGTCGTGACTGATGAAAATCAGTCCCATACCGCGTTCCTTGACCAGCTTATCTATGATCGTCAGGACCGAGGTTTGCACGCTTACATCCAGCGCCGAGGTTGGTTCGTCGGCTATCAGAATCTCTGGCTCTGTCACCAACATCATCGCAATCATGATGCGTTGCCCCATACCGCCCGACATTTCGTGCGGATAGGCGCGCATAACGCGTTCGGGATCGCGGATCGATACTGCTTCGAGCATTTCAATCGCTTTGTCATAGGCCGCCTTTTTCGAGGCTTTGGTGTGAAAGCGGTAAATCTCGATGATCTGTTCACCGATGCGCATGACGGGGTTCAGGGAAAACTTCGGGTCCTGCATGACCATAGAAATCTTCTGCCCGCGAACAGACTGCATTTCCTTTTCGCTCATTGCCAGAATGTCCCGGCCATTTAGTTCCAATCGGTCAGCACTGATGCGCCCCGGTGGTCGGATCAGGCGCAGGATGGCACGCCCGGTCATCGATTTTCCCGAGCCACTTTCACCTACAATGCCCAGCCGTTCCTGCCCCAAAGTAAATGACACCCCACGCACCGCATCAAACTCGCCCGAGCGGGTAGGGAAGGTGACGGTCAGGTTTTCGATATCCAAAAGCTTGCTCATCCTGACTTGCCCTCCTTGGGGTCAAGAACATCGCGCAGCCCGTCGCCCAGAAGGTTGAAGGCCAGTGAGACGGTGAAAATGGCAAGGCCCGGCATGGTTGCGACCCACCAATGGTCAAGGATGAACTTG
>JAAEUB010000420.1 GCA_024227755.1 Paracoccaceae bacterium
ATTCGATTCAAGACACGACTGACCAGTTGGGTATGGAACACCGTGTGGGACATCCAAGTTGCTACGCGTGCTCGTGGGAGAAAAGGACATGGCGGTCTGTGTATCTCCCTCTTTCAAGTGTGATAGAGATATGACTGAAAGTTGGTGACGGCCCTGAGGGGCGGCATATCATGGCGTTGTTAGGACGCCGCAATTCTCAAACGAGAAAAGGATATGCCACTATGCACAATGATACGATCATCGAGTTTGCCAAGCCAACCGGTTTTTCACCTGATCCACTGACGGATATACTGCGCGAAGGGGCGCGGGAGCTTCTGGCGACGGCGGTTGCCGCAGAGGTGTCGGAGTTTCTGGGCGCGCACAAACATCTTTTGGACGATGAAGGTCGCCGCCGGCTTGTGCGCCACGGCTTTCTGCCCGAGCGCGAGGTGATGACGGGAATTGGCAAGGTGGCGGTGAAGGTGCCGCGTGTACGCGATCGCGGGACAGCCACGGATGGGCCGAAGATCCGGTTTTCGTCTTCGCTGATCCCGCCCTACCTGCGCAAGTCGAAATCGGTGGAAGAACTGCTGCCATGGCTCTACCTCAAGGGCATTTCGACGGGTGACTTCTCCGAGGCGCTGGCAGCCCTTGTGGGACCGGACGCCGGCGGCCTGTCGTCGTCGACGGTCACCCGGCTGAAGGCGGATTGGTGGGAAGAGTATGAGAACTGGCGCAAGCGTGACCTGACGGGCAAACGTTACGTTTACTTCTGGGCCGACGGGGTCTACTTCACACCGCGCCTGGACGATGACCGCCAATGCCTGTTGGTGATCATCGGGGCCGATGAATACGGCGACAAGGACGTATTGGCCATCATGGACGGGTTCCGGGAGAATGCCGACAGCTGGCGCGAGCTGCTGCGCGGTCTGAAGAAGCGGGGCTTGACTATTGCTCCCGACCTTGCCACCGGCGATGGCGCGCTTGGCTTCTGGACGGCCCTGCGGGATGTTTACCCGACCACTCGTGAGCAACGCTGTTGGGTACACAAAACCGCCAATGTGCTGGCGGCGATGCCGAAGTCCCTGCAGGCAAAAGCCAAGGCCGGATTGCAGGACATCTGGATGGCCGAAACCAGGGACGAGGCGATTGCCGCCTTCGATGCGTTCGTAGAAACCTATGGCGTCAAATACGAGCGGGCCGTCAAGAAGCTAACCAAGGACAGGGATGTGTTGCTGACCTTCTACGATTTCCCGGCCGAGCACTGGAAGCACATCCGCACCACCAATCCGATCGAGAGCGTCTTCGCCACCGTTCGAAACCGCACCCGCAAAACCAAGGGATGCCTCAACCGCAAAACCGCGCTTGCCATGGTCTACAAGCTGATGATGTCGGCAAAGAAGAAGTGGCGAAAGCTCAACAGCCCAAATCGCCTGCCGGAGGTCATTCAAGGGGTTGAGTTCAAGGACGGATTGCCCCAAATTCAAAACGCCGCCTGATCAGACCGTCACCAACTTTCGGGCATAGCTCCATAATAAAGCCCGCCTGCATGGCCGGCCTTGGCCTTCATAAAAGCACAAAGGGCGGGGAACACCCGGCCCTGCACCTCGACAAACCGGTTGTAGGATAAAAGCTTTGGGAAGCAGTCCGCCATCTGGCGACAAACACAATCCAGATAGAAGTTCTTGAAATCTCGATAATGGCTCA
>JAAEUB010000421.1 GCA_024227755.1 Paracoccaceae bacterium
CCGTGGCTGCCCACAGTGGACAACAGCGGAGTTTGCGTCCTTTGCCATAAAGCTGTACCTGAAACGGTCGGTTCAGTTGTAGGTGCTCAATCCGGAGGTCGATGATTTCCTGCACCCGCGCACCGGTGTTGAACATCAGCGTCAATAAGGCATAATCACGCCGACCGGCCGTGGTGGTCCGATCGATGCTGGTTAACACGGCTTGGATCTCGTCATAGTCCAGATAGTCGATGGGCCGGGTGCCAGTGCGCTTAAACGGAATACTGACAATCCGCTGTGCGAGCGCCAGCGCCTCGGGTTCATTGGCAGCCACATAGCGAAAGAAAGCATGGATCGCGGCCAGACGCACATTGCGGGTAGCGGCGCTATTGCCGCGTGCGGTTTCCAGATACGTTAAAAACGCCAGGATGCGTTCGGGGTGCAGTTGGTCAAAGTCTAGCGTGAGGGGTTCGAGCTGATCAGTGGCTGCCAGAAAGCGCAACAATAACACCCAGGTATCGCGATAACTCAGGATCGTTTGGGGACTCATCCCGCGCGTGCCTGGGAGATACTCGTTGAAGAATGTCCGCAAACAATGGGCCAAGCGTGTGGGTTGCGCGATCCTCATAGTGGCTCTCCGTTGACGGCGTTCAAGGGCCTGATCAGGGGGCCATAACGGACCTCAAAGCGCGCACTAGCCTGGGCGGCCAGGGGTTCGATAAAGGGCAGGTAATAAGCGGTCGAGGCAATCGAGACATGGCCCATATACAGCGCCAGGAACGGCAGCTTTGCCTGCACATCATCGCCTTGACGATACCACCGCCACAGCGCATTAACAGCAAACGAATGGCGGGTATCATGGACCCGGGGGTAGCGACCGTCTACGGTACGAATAGCGGCCTGGCGAAACAGCGCGGACAGGGTTTGCGCAAAGCCACCGCCACAATAGTGCTGGCCCTGATGATGGCTAATTAACGCCGTCATGTCGCTCATCGGGAATCGCTGTTGTCGACAGTGCTCAAGATAGCCTTCGAGCGCCTGGGCGGTACTGAGTGACAGCGGGAGTTCACGCGATTTATGAAATTTCGAAGCGCGCACGAGTAACGTCTGGGTGCGGGCGTCGTAATCACCGAGCGTTAGGCGCACCAGTTCCTGGCGTCGTAATCCGGTGGTATAAAGCAAAATAATGGCCAGGTGAAACGCTTCGGCTAGTAACGGTGAACGCCGCCCCGGCCCTCAGGTGGCCGCTGCCTGTAATAAGCGGCTGATTTCACCATCGGTAAAAATAGGCGGCCGCACGGGCTGATGAAGCGCTGGAAAGCC
>JAAEUB010000422.1 GCA_024227755.1 Paracoccaceae bacterium
GAAGCTTTAAATGCCAAAAGCACACTGGACAGCGTTTATAAGCCGTGTCCACCGGGTCTGCTATATCTCGATGACACAGCCTGGAGCGGGCAAGTTGCCGCGCGCCGGGTTATTGCGCTGGCGGCCTTGCCACAGGCAACCGGGGTCGGAGTTCTGGATGCTGGCGGGCGCATTGGACGTTCGTTTTCACCCGAACGCCAACAGGAAAATGTAAATCTTTTCAGCACCCTTGCCGACCACATTAAGGCAAAGCATAAGGTCGGGCCAGTGATCGTCGCCTCCTATTCAGAGGGCGCGCGGGAACGCCTTTCGGGATTGCTTGCCGACGAAGGCCTAAACGCCACGGCCGAGATCGCGGATTTTCGCGACGTCCCTGACGGTGCCGGGACATTTCTGGCTGTTTGGCCGCTTGAGCAGGGTTTTGAAGCCCCCGGTCTGACAGTGATCTCGGAAACTGACGTTTTGGGCGAGCGTCTGATACGCGGACCCAAACGAAAACGCCGGGCTGAAAACTTTCTGACCGAGGCGCAGTCACTATCGGCAGGCGATCTGATTGTTCATGTCGACCACGGGGTCGGGCGTTTCAACGGGCTTGAAACCATTCAGGCGATGGGTGCACCGCATGAATGTATCGCGCTGGAATATATGGGCGGTGACCGGCTGTACCTGCCGGTGGAAAACATCGAGCTTTTGTCGAAGTTCGGTCAGGATACCGGGCTTTTGGACAAGCTGGGTGGCGGCGCCTGGCAGGCCAAGAAAGCCAAGCTTAAGGAACGTATCCGCGAGGTTGCCGATAAGCTTATCCGCCTTGCCGCCGAACGCGCCCTGCGCCGCGCCCCGGTATTGGAAGCCCCGCATCACGCATGGGAAGAGTTTTCGGCCCGCTTCCCCTATCAGGAAACCGAAGACCAGATGGCGGCCATTTCGGATGTGATTGAGGACATCGCAAGCGGGAAGCCGATGGACCGGCTGGTTTGCGGCGATGTCGGTTTTGGCAAGACCGAAGTGGCAATGCGCGCGGCTTTTGTCGCTGCAATGGCCGGGTATCAGGTGGCAGTGATTGCGCCGACAACCCTGCTGGCGCGCCAGCATTACAAAAGCTTTGCCGAGCGTTTTCGCGGCTTTCCCATCGAGGTTGGCCAGCTGAGCCGTTTTGTATCCGCGGGCGAGGCTGAGCGCACCCGCGAAGGCATGAAACGCGGCGTAGTGGATATAGTCATCGGCACCCACGCGCTGCTGGCGAAAAGCGTGCGTTTCCAGAACCTTGGCCTTTTGATCGTCGACGAAGAACAGCGCTTTGGCGTTGGTCATAAAGAGCGGCTGAAGGCACTGCGTTCAGATGTGCATGTGCTGACCCTGACCGCCACACCGATCCCGCGCACACTGCAAATGTCGCTGTCAGGCGTGCGCGACCTCAGCATTATCGGCACCCCTCCGGTGGATCGGCTGTCCATTCACACCTATGTCAGCGAATTTGACGGAGTAACCGTCCGCGAAGCCCTGCTGCGTGAACATTACCGCGGCGGGCAAAGCTTTTTCGTGATGCCGCGGATCAAGGATCTGCCTGAGATTGAGGATTTCCTTAAAGATCAGGTGCCTGAGGTTTCCTATGTGATCGCCCATGGTCAGATGGCGGCGGGTGAGCTTGACCGGCGCATGAACGCCTTTTACGACGGCAAATTCGATGTGCTGGTGGCGACGACAATTGTTGAATCCGGTCTGGATATACCCACCGCAAACACCATGATTATCCACCGCGCCGATATGTTCGGGCTGGCCCAGCTTTATCAGATCAGGGGGCGGGTTGGACGCTCAAAAACCCGCGCTTATGCCTATCTGACCACCAAACCACGGGTAAAACTGACGCCGGGGGCTGAAAAGCGCCTGCGCGTTTTGGGCAGTCTTGATGCACTCGGGGCAGGCTTTACGCTGGCCTCTCAAGACCTTGATATTCGCGGCGCGGGCAACCTTCTGGGCGAGGAACAATCGGGGCAGATGCGCGAGGTCGGTTATGAGCTTTATCAGCAAATGCTGGAAGAGGCGATTGCCAAGATCAAAGCGGGCGAGCTGGAAGGGATTTCCGAGCTTGATGAAACCTGGTCGCCGCGCATCAATCTTGGGCTGCCCGTACTGATACCCGAAGCTTACGTGCCTGACCTTGATGTGCGTCTGGGCCTTTATCGCCGCCTGTCATCTCTCGCCACCAAGGTCGAGCTGGAAGGTTTTGCTGCCGAGTTGATCGACCGCTTTGGCAAGTTGCCCAACGAGGTTAACACCCTGATGCTGGTTGTCCGCATCAAGGGCATGTGTAAACGCGCCGGCATTGCAAGGCTGGACGGTGGACCCAAGGGGGCCACCATCCAGTTTCACAACGACAAATTCGCCTCGCCTGCCGGTTTGGTGGAATTTATCCACGCCCAGAACGGTCTGGCTAAGGTGCGCGACAACAAGATCGTTGTCCGCCGCGACTGGAACAAGGCCTCGGATAAGATCAAAGGCGCTTTCGCCATCGCCCGTGATCTGGCGCAGATTGTGAAGGCTGGTAAGGCTCAGAAGTAAATGTTCGCGCCCGCGCTCTTGTAATATTCATAATGTTGAATATATCTGCGCGAACACAAACCTGAGGGCCTTGCCATGCAACAAATATTTCTCGTCATTACCGCCATTGCCCTTGGGCTGAGCTTCGGAGCTATTACTGGCGGGCTTACTTTTTCCTCGGCAGTATGCCTTGTCGCCGGAATATTTCTGGTCACGCCCAGCCTGTTCAAGTTTCAGTTGAAAGATTTCGCGCTGATAAAACCCAACCTGCCGTCGATTGGCCGAAACCTTTGGATCAATTACGGGCTGATAGTGGCGGTGGCACTGGCGATCGGCTTTCTGTCGGGCGATATCGGCATTGCCGGGGCGCTGTTGCTGCTGGCCTTGCTGCCCGGTGGTGGGATGGTGATGATGTGGATCAAAAGCTCGGGCGCCAATGCCAAGCTTGGCTTCATCATCTTCATGCTTAACTTGGCACTGCTATTGCCGGTCACATTGATATTCGGCGCTTATTTCGATCTGGCTCAGGGGTATTTCCCTGCCCCTGATCTGGGTGGAACTGACGGGCTTGGTTCTGGTCGTGAAATAATGCCTTTCGCACCCTTCATGATCCTGATCGTTGTTCCCTTCCTGCTAAGCCGTCTGATCCGCACTTTCTTCCCTGCGGTCATCAAGTTCAGCGAGGCACATGGCGCGGCAATATCGAAACTGACCATGTTCGGCATTGTACTTTACCTTTTCAGCCTTTCCACCGCTCAGCTTTTGTTTTCGGTGCCGCTTAGTGCGCTGATCACATCGCTGGTGGCAACCATCGCCTTTTATGTGGTGGCCTTTGGGGCGGCGCAGGTGCTGACCCCTGAAAGCCCGGAAGGGCGCGCGGTCTACTGGCATATCGCGACGCGCTATATCACTCTGGCGCTGATCCTTGCGGTGTTTGTTGTTGACCAGTTTGGCGCAACATTCATTTTGCCGGTAATGTTTGCCTATTTCATCCAGATCGGTGCTGCGGGTTTCTTGCGCACACGCATGATGGCGCGCGCTGTAGCGGCCTAAAACTCGCCAGGTCGCCGGATTTTACCGGTGATGAAATAGGCCAGAACCGCCATGCCCAGCACCCCCATGGCCAGGGGCTGTGCGGTGCCGTCATATGCCAGCCCCAGCGGCACCGCGATGAGCATTGAACCGATGGTCGAGATCGACGTCACCACCGAGGCCGCCAGTCCCGCAATATGCCCCATCGGCTCCATCGCCAGCGCGTTAAGGTTGCCAAAGGTCATACCGGCCTGAAAAAACAGGCTAAACGTCCAGAAGACATAGACCGCAAAGGAAAGTGTCAGATTATCCACGAAAAACGTGGTCAGGATCATCAGCGATGACAGGAATATCTGTACGGCCAGAATACCCCGGATCATTGCCCGCATACCCAGCCTTTCCACCAGATGTGCATTAAGGAACCCTGACGAGGTCGAAAAAATGGCAATGGCTCCGAAATAATACGGAAAGGCCGGACCCCTGCCATAGGTGGTGTCAAAGACCTGCTGAACCGAAGTCAGGGTGGAAAACAGCATCGCCATGGCCAGCGTCATTACCAGGATAGACAGACGGGTTGTAGGATGGGCGAAAACTTCCTTTATGGCGTGGGTAAGAGCCTTGGCGCTGACAGGCCGGCGGGCATCCGCGGCCAGTGTTTCGGGTTGGCGCAGGGCGAACCAAAAGGCCATAAGTGCGGCGAATACAATGAAAGCCAGAAAAACGGCCCGCCAGCCAAAAGCGCCACTTATCTGCGCACCGATCAATGGGGCCATGGCGGGCACCAGCGAAAACACGATCATCACATAGGACATGATCCGCGCCATCTGAGCGCCCTTATAAAGATCTCGTGCGATGGCCATGGTTACCACCCGCGGGCCCGAAGATCCTAACCCTTGTAAGAATCGCGCCGCCAACAGGGCCTCAAGGCTTTGTGACGACCACGCCCACAGCGCACCGGCGGCGTAAATGGCAACCCCAAACATCACCAGCGGACGGCGGCCAAAACGGTCTGAAAGTGGGCCTGCCACCAATGTGCCCAGACCCAAAGCCAGAAAGAAAGCTCCCAGTACCAATTGCGCCCTGTTTGGGGCATCGGGGGTAAGGTCGGCCGCGATCTGGGGCAGGGCGGGCAACATTGCATCAATCGAAAACGCAACCAGGGCCGCCATCATTGCCATCAGGCCGATGAACTCGGGCATGGCGGGGTGTTTTTCAGGGCTGGCCAGGAATTTGCGTGTCATTTCGGGTCTCACTTTTTCCACCCTCATGCGCCATTCAAAAAAGGTTTACCAGAAGGATAATTCATAAGTCAGAAACAGGCTAAATCAGTCCTGTTCACGTTGGGCGGCAATCTCGTCAATCACACCTTCCCACAACTCGCTGGATTGAGAGCCGGGGACCACATGCTGCCCGGCAATCACAAAGGTTGGCACCGCGCGCACGCCTTTTGCCCGCGCATCGCTGTCGCGTGCCTGAATGTCATCCCTGTCTGCATCTGTTGTCAAAAGCCGCATTACCATGTCGCGGTCCATTTGCGCCTCATCGGCGATATCCGCCAGCACCTTATGCGTGCCAATATCGCGCCCTTCGTTGAAATAGGCGCGAAACAGGCGCGCGACAACAAATGTCTGGCGATGCTCAAGGCTGGCCCAATGGATCAGCCTGTGCGCATCGAGAGTATTGGGGGTGCGCTTGATTGCCTCAAAATTGATCTCAAGCCCGGCCTTTTCAGCCTCATCCACGACAGGCATATAGGCTTGGACCGCGCCCTTTTGGCCACCAAACTTGCCTTCCAGATATTCGCGTCTGTCCATCCCGCCCGCTGGCATGTCAGGGTTAAGCTGAAAGGGATGCCACTGGATATCAAAGGGATGATCGGGGCGATTGGTCAGCGCCCGGTCCAGCCGCGCCTTGCCAATATAGCACCACGGGCAGATCGGGTCCGAGAAAATGTGAAGCGCGATTGTTTGTGTGTTCATAGGGCGTTGTAGCGCCACAACGGGGCGCGGCGCAATAAGGTTGGGGGCCAGCCCCAAACGCACCATCCTTGGGGGCCAGCCCCCAAACCCCCGGGATATTTTTGGCCAGAATAAGGGAGGGTTCTTCTTCTGGCCTCAAAATATCCCCGCCGGAGGCACCTTGCCTTTTTGGCGATTACTCCTCGTACCACCAAACATTGGGCTGAAAGCCAAGCCAGTCACCATACATCGGCAACCTCTCGGGGAAATGCAGTTCCTTCACATGGGCCAGCCGGGAAATGTCGCTGTACCAGATCGGGATCACGTACCGCCCAGCGGTTAAAAGCCGGTCAAGCGCCTTGGTGGCAGCGCGGAAATCGTCCTGGCTTTCAGCCGTCAGCAGGTTAGTGATCATCGCGTCGATGGCTTCGCTTTTAACTCCCATCCAGTTACGCGAGCCTTCCTCGTCCGCCAGTTCAGCGCCCCAGTAAAGCCTTTGTTCGTTGCCGGGGGAAAGCGACAGGCCGCGCCGGTAATAAGCCATGTCGAAATCAAACGCTTTGGTCAGCAGGGTATATTGCGCGCTATCGACCAGACTGATTGTCGGCGCAATGCCAAGGCGCCCCAAAGCGGCATTGTAGATGTCAACGATCTGGCGTGTCTCGGTGGCGTTTTGCGACAACACGATCTCAAAGGTGAAAGGTGTGCCATCCGCATTTTGCATCACCCCGTCCTCAACGCTCCAACCAGCTTGCTGCATCAGTTCAAGGGCGCGGGCGATACCTGTGCGGTTTCTTTCCGAACCGTCCGACACGGGCAGCGCGTAGCCTTCCATCACACCCGGCAAAAGATCGGCGGCGTAAGGTGCGAGCATTTCAGCCACACGACCAGTGGCGGGCGCGCCCGGCTCCATGCCCAGAACCGAATTGTGGAAGAACGACAATATCCGCTTTTGCTCGCCGCCATTGAGGGTCTGGTTGATGAACTCGAAATTGAAGGCCTGCGTCATCGCCTCGCGCACCCGCCAATCGGCAAACACCGCCCGGCGTGTATTCATCACAAAGCCGGTAATGCCGGTCGGTCGCTGATGCGGGATGATGGACTTGACCACGTCCCCCGAGGCCGCCCGCGGGAAATTATATTGCTCGGCCCATTTGACCGAATTGCCTTCGCGGAAGGTCGATGCCTCACCGGCCTTGAACGCTTCAAAGACAATGTCGCCGTCGCCGTAATAATCAAAGCGGATCTCGTCGAAATTGGCCTGCCCGCGCATGAACGGCACGTCTTTGCCCCAGTAATCAGGATTTCGTGTCAGGGTCAGGTAGCGTCCGGTTTCAAAATCACCGATCATGTATGGCGACGATCCTACCGGGATCACATCAATGCCAGAGGCTTCAAAATCCAGCCCCTCCCACTGAGCGCGCTGCATAACCGGGCGAAGGCCCATGATCAGCGGCAGTTCAAAGTCTTCGGTATTGAAGGTAAAGCGTACCGAGCGTGGGCCCGTCTGTTCCATCTTCTCCATCTTGCCCCAGGCGCCACGATAACGCGGGTGGCCCAAAGTGCCTAAAGTTTCATATGACCACATGACGTCATCAATCGTGACCGGGGAACCATCTGAAAACTCGGCTTCGGGGCGCAGGGTAAATTCGACCCATTCGCGGTTGGGACCGGTTTCAATGCTTTCAGCCAGCAGCCCGTAAAGGGTGAAGGGTTCGTCGTAAGAACGCCCCATCAGGCTTTCAAACAACATGAAGCGTAATTGCCAGGGGGAGCGGCCTTTGCGAATCACTCCATGCAGCGAATCATAACTGCCCGATTCGGCAAAAGTTATGCGCCCACCCTTCGGTGCGTCTGCGTTTGCGTAGGGCAGGGACACAAAATCAGCGGGCAAAGCAGGCTCGCCGTACATTGCAATCCCGTGGCTTGGTCCGGCATGAGCAGAACCTACTGCGCCGCTAAAGGTTAAAATCAGCGTTGCTGCACTGGCCCAGCCGCGAAGGTGCGAGAAAAAAACCGGTTTCATTTTGGAAACAATCCCCTATTTGCCTTGTTTGTCTGGCAAGAAGCCTAAAGGGCAAATCACATTGTTTCAAACTTTTAGCTTGGCCCAGAGCAAATGAGCGGATATAAAGGTGTCACTGCTCGATAGGTTTCTTGCCTGTATGAAACCTGCCTCAATAACTTACGCCCGCCTTGTGCGGGC
>JAAEUB010000423.1 GCA_024227755.1 Paracoccaceae bacterium
GCAGTGAAATGCCCATGAGTTGAGCCCGGACTGTTTTCGGCTCCACCTCACAATAGCTCTTTCAGACACCGCCAACACCCGCCGCCGTCGGTCGCGCACCCCTGACAAATCACGATGTCCTGCAAGACCCGGCCTTTCCAGATTTTTGGCGCGAGGGCGGCTGGCGGCGTTATCTACCAGTGCCAAGTAGTGTCGGTCGTTGCTTTTGCAAACAGCAGGTTCGGTTCCGCATCAGGGCTTTGCGAACCCGGTGTTCGGATGTAGTTTACACAATGAGTATTCGCTGCGCCATACAAGCGCAGAGGCACTAGTGGTAAAACGGGCAGTGTTGCCAAGCGCAAACTGTCCTAACCAAGCGTTGGCATGACGGATCCTGGGCCCCAAATTCGCTGCGCTCATTTTTCCCAGGCCCGCGTACCAACGGCAGGCGTTAGTATGAAGAATCACATGTCACAATCTGGGCTATTCCATTGGCGCTATGCTCTGTCAGCTTAAGCGCTTGGGCTGAAGTCACTGCGGATGCGTGTGTGGGATATGGCGTCTCAAATCTGGCGAA
>JAAEUB010000424.1 GCA_024227755.1 Paracoccaceae bacterium
CAGCAACGTTTTCCCCTCGATGAGTGTCGAGGAAAACCTCGAAATGGGCGCCTTTCTGCGCCGCGATGATATCAACGAGACCATGGAGCAGGTCTACGGCCTGTTCCCGATCCTCAAAGACAAGCGCCGCCAGAACGCCGGAGAATTGTCGGGTGGCCAGCGCCAGCAGGTCGCCGTCGGCCGCGCCCTGATGACCCAGCCAAAACTGCTGATGCTGGACGAACCCACCGCCGGCGTGTCGCCTATCGTCATGGACGAGTTGTTCGACCGCATCATCGAGGTCGCCCGCACCGGCATTTCCATCCTGATGGTGGAACAGAACGCCCGCCAGGCGCTCAACATCGCCGACAAAGGCTACGTGCTGGTCCAGGGGCGCAACCGGTATACGGATACGGGACAGGCGCTGTTGCATGATCCCGACGTGCGCAAGAGTTTTCTGGGGGGGTGAGGATGCGGCTAGTTTTTTTATCTCTCGCGGCTTTCTGTTTCGCAATCTCTGCAAATGCGGAAATGTTGAGGCCATCATTCGTTGAGGATTTACGGGTGACCTGCAGCTTTGGAGAAAGTTGTTTTGCTCGCACAACGTATCTCGACAATAAAAAGTGCCAAAAAGTTCAAAGTCAAATATCTATTTGGACCACGACTGCCGATGGACGGGCGCAGATGAAAAGACCGAATGGGTCAACTGTCGAGGGCATCCTGCTAAAATACATCAAGTTCGAAAATGTGCCTTACCTGTTTTTCAGCGCAAGTGACGGTTCAGGAGCAAGCCTAGTAACTATTTTTCCTGACATGAGCGCGGTGTGGACTGGGCATTTTATGCTGCAGGAAAATGTTGCCTACAGCCATTTTGGAACCTGCGAGGAAACGACCTAATGGAACTCCTGAACGCCCTCATCCTGATCTCGAACTTCGTGCTGGTCCCCGCCATCGCCTACGGCAGCCAGCTCGCACTTGGCGCTCTCGGCGTCACCCTGATCTACGGAATCTTACGCTTTTCCAACTTCGCCCACGGCGACACCATGGCATTTGGCGCCATGGTCACCATCCTGTTTACCTGGTGGTTCCAGTCGATGGGCCTGTCCATTTCCCCTCTGCCCACCGCCCTCCTCGCCCTGCCCTTCGGTATCGCCGGCTGCGCCCTCTTGGTGCTTGGAACCGACAAGCTGGTCTACAGCTTTTACCGCCACCAAAAGGCCGCCCCGGTTATTTTTGTCATCGTCTCGGTCGGCGTCATGTTCATCATGAACGGCCTGGTGCGCTTCATCATCGGCCCGAATGACCAGCGTTTTGCCGACGGGGCGCGTTTCATCATCAAGGCGCGTGATTTCAAAGCGTCCACAGGTTTCTCCGAAGGCCTGTCGATCAAGGTCAGCCAGGGTCTGACAGTTGTCACCGCCGTGATCGTCGTTGTGGCG
>JAAEUB010000425.1 GCA_024227755.1 Paracoccaceae bacterium
GGGAGGGCGCGCGCCGACCGGCGCACCCTGCTGGTTGAGGTCATGGAAACCGCGGTGCAGTACTTTCGCCTTCAGCTAAAAACCGCGGCGGCGGCGCAAGCCCGAGATTATCTTACCGGACGCGCACTGGATGAGGCGACGCTTGAGAGGTTCGAAATCGGGTTCGCGCCGCAAGGATGGCAGAACTTGTGGGATCATTTGCGCGGCAAGGGCGTGGACGAAGACCTGATCTTTGGCGCAGGCCTTGCCAAGCCCAGCCAGAAGGGCGGCAAACCGTATGACACCTTTCGAAACCGCATCATGTTTCCGATCCGCGACGCCCGCGGGCGCGCCATTGCCTTTGGCGGGCGGGCGATGGACCCGGGTGACAACGCCAAATACCTCAACTCGCCGGAAACCGAGCTTTTCGACAAAGGCCGCAGCCTGTTCAATCACGCTCCCGCCCGCGAAGCCGCCGGCAAAGGCCTGCCGCTGGTTGTCGCCGAGGGTTACATGGACGTCATCGCGCTGGCCGAGGCCGGGTTTAGCGCCGCCGTCGCCCCCCTTGGCACCGCCATTACCGAAGATCAGCTGCGCCTGATGTGGCGCATTTCACACGAGCCTGTGATCGCGCTGGATGGGGATAAGGCCGGGCTGAACGCCGCTATGCGGGTGATCGATCTGGCCCTGCCGTTGCTTGAGGCCGGGCAGTCGCTCAGGTTCGCCATGTTGCCCGAGGGTCTGGACCCTGACGACCTGATCAAAGCACAGGGACGCGGCGCGATGGACAAGCTGATCAAGGGCGCCATGCCGATGGTAAGCCTGCTTTGGCGGCGCGAAACCGAAGGCAAAAACTTTGACAGCCCCGAGCGTAAAGCCGCACTTGATCGAGATTTGCGAAATATTATCAAACGCATAGCTGACCGTTCCATCCGTGGCCACTATGGCGATGAGATAAAACGCCTGCGTTGGGAGTTATTTGGTCAGGCCAGATCGGGCCCACGCAAAAGCGCGTGGAGAAATGCACCCAAACCAGTGCAGGCCACAACCAAAAGCTCGCTCCTCGCTTCGGGCGGTGGTATGGTGGATGAAGTTCTGCGCGAGGCGATAATTTTAGCGACGCTGATCACTTATCCTGATCTTATCGAGACCTTTTTGACCACGCTAGAACGTCTTGAAATGTCCACGCCAGACCACCGCGCCATGTTTGCCGTAAGCTTGGGTGAAGCTCATGCTGATCCGGCCAGCTTGCGTGAGAAAATTGAGGAAGCAGCCGGCCCCGCACGAGTTGAGAAATTATTTGCCCTCAACCACGTACAAATCTCCCCTGCCATGCGCCACCCAGGTGACAGGGAACTAGCCGCACTGTGCTTGGCCGAGGAACTGGCAAAACTCGAAGCCACCAGAGGCGCGCGCCGTGAAATCGAAGAAGCGGCCTCGGATATGGAGGCATTGGTTGACGAAGGCCTGACCTGGCGTCTTTCACAGGCCGCCGAGGCGCGCAACAAAGCTGTACGCAGCGAGCAAGCCGACACGGCCACCTTCGATGTGGCTGACAGCGGCGCTTTGATGGACCGCGCTGAACGTGATGCACTCGACGCGCTTTTAGACAGAATCGGCCATCCGAAGGGCGATAACAAAACGCCCTGAGCCGGTATTTTAGTCACATTTGCGCCCGTGAGGGATTTTCTGGCAGAATCCCCCCCCAAAACCGGGTAAACGGGTGGCGAATCACTGATTCGCGTGCTTGATTCGTCGAAACCGAATCACCATATCTGCGCTGACGTCGCCTAATGAGGGAAAACCGCATGGCTGCCAAGGATACTCAGGACAAAAAAACCGACGATACCGCATCAGCGGCAATGGGCGATACCAGCCAGGAGGCGATCAAGAAGATGATCGCCGAGGCCCGCGAAAAGGGCTATATCACCTATGATCAGCTCAACAAAGTTCTGCCGCCCGAGCAGGTTAATTCCGAGCAAATCGAAGATGTGATGTCGATGCTCAGCGAAATGGGCATCAACATTATCGAAGACGAGGAAGAGGAAGAAGACGCCAAGGGCTCGACCGAGGTTGCGACCACCTCCGGCACCCGTGAAATCACCCTTGCCACTACCGGCACTGAAAAGCTTGACCGCACCGACGACCCGGTACGCATGTATCTGCGCGAAATGGGCTCGGTCGAACTTCTCAGCCGCGAGGGCGAGATCGCAATCGCCAAAAGGATAGAAGCCGGGCGCAACACCATGATCGCAGGGCTGTGCGAAAGCCCTCTGACCTTTCAGGCAATCACCATCTGGCGTGACGAGCTTTTGTCCGAAGACATTCTTTTGCGCGACGTCATCGATCTGGACGCCACCTTTGGCAACCAGATGGAAGAGGAAGAGGAAGAAGAAAAAGTAGTGCAGGCTGCGGCCGCCAACAGTGCCGGAAATGCCGAAAAGAAAGAAGACGAAAAGCCCGAACTCGACGCTGACGGCAACCCGATCGCCAAAGACGATGACGATGAAGATGAAGATGAACAGGCCAACATGTCGCTTGCGGCAATGGAGGCAGCTCTTAAACCCGGGGTTCTCGAAAAGCTTGAACTGATCGCGCGTGATTATGTTCTGCTCAGCGAAATGCAAGACCTTCGCATGTCCGCCACCCTGAACGAGGACGGCTCTTTCACCAAGAAAGAGGAAAACAAGTACCAGAAATTACGCGCCGAAATCGTTCTGCTGGTTAATGAACTACATCTGCACAACAACCGCATCGACGCCCTGATTGATCAGCTTTACGGCATCAACAGGCGCATCATGTCGATTGACTCGAACATGGTCAAACTCGCCGATCAGGCGCGCATTAACAGGCGCGAATTTATCGACGCCTATCGTGGCTATGAACTTGACCCGACATGGCTTGAGCGGATGGGCGAAAAAACCGGTCGCGCATGGGCGGCTTTCATCGAACGCTCAACCACTAAGGTCGAAGAACTACGCGCAGACATGGCCCAGGTCGGCACCTATGTGGGCGTCGACATCCCCGAATTTCGCCGCATCGTTCAGCAGGTGCAAAAGGGTGAAAAGGAAGCGCGTCAGGCCAAGAAGGAAATGGTCGAGGCGAACCTGCGTCTGGTCATATCCATCGCCAAAAAATACACCAACCGCGGCCTGCAATTCCTTGATTTAATTCAGGAAGGTAACATCGGCCTGATGAAGGCGGTGGACAAGTTTGAATACCGCCGCGGCTATAAATTCTCGACCTACGCCACTTGGTGGATCCGTCAGGCGATCACCCGCTCGATTGCCGATCAGGCCCGCACTATTCGTATCCCCGTGCACATGATCGAAACGATCAACAAACTGGTACGCACCGGGCGGCAAATGCTGCACGAAATTGGCCGCGAGCCGACACCAGAAGAATTGGCCGAAAAGCTGCAAATGCCGCTCGAAAAAGTTCGCAAGGTGATGAAAATCGCCAAGGAACCAATCAGCCTTGAAACCCCCATTGGCGACGAAGAAGACAGCCAACTTGGCGATTTCATCGAAGATAAAAACGCCGTCCTGCCGCTGGACAGCGCCATTCAGGAAAACCTCAAGGAAACCACCACCCGCGTGCTGGCATCCCTGACCCCGCGCGAAGAACGCGTCCTGCGCATGCGCTTCGGCATCGGCATGAACACCGACCACACGTTGGAAGAAGTTGGCCAGCAGTTTTCAGTGACCCGCGAACGGATCCGGCAGATCGAGGCCAAGGCTCTGAGGAAGCTGAAGCATCCAAGCCGGTCGAGGAAGTTGCGCTCATTCCTCGATCAATGAAGATATCTGAACTGGAAGTCCCAGCGCGGCAAAATAAAACCAATTCGGAACTGATGCGTTGAAATTGGGGCTGCCCTCAAGCGACAAACTGCGTGGGCTCTGGTGGCTCTGGATGGGCGTTCTGATCGCCATGCTCGCCAGTTTCTGGTTTGGGAACAGGGATCCATTTTTACCATCACCCGAATACCTAGCTAGGTTTCAGGTAATAATTGTGCTTTTTACCGTTTTTGCCGGCGCAGTTGGATCTATCCTAAACCTATTATTCGGCTTTGATCAGAAAAATCAATTCACGGCAGCGACCTCTGGGTTTTTGGTTTCCGCCATATTTACCTATTCCACGCTCACACTCTCCTTGCCAAAATACTGGACAAGCTATGCAGGTCAGGAAGGCACACTCGCCGTTACCGTAGTTGAACCGAATGCCCGAGCAGCGAAAAGCTGCAGGGTCGGGCGTGTTACCATTTCCTCGGTGTCACCAATGCTTGATGAGGTGTGCGGGGTTTCGGATAACATACGCGGTGCATTGAACAATGAGGACAAGTTGATTCTTGTTGGTAGGGTCAGCAATCTAGGTATTTTTTATCGCGATACCCGGCTGGGCAATACACGCTGATTGGGCTTGGAGGGCGCAAGTTGAATACGATATTTTATATCCAAACCCACGGCCCCGGCCTTTATGAGTTTACCCGAGATGTAACCAATTGGGTCGAGGAGCGGGCTGGCGATCTAGGTGGTGACGGTCTTCTGACCCTTTTCGTGCGCCACACTTCCTGTTCTCTGCTCATACAGGAAAACGCTGACGCGGAGGTTCAAACCGACCTTCATAACTTTTTCGCCCGTCTGGTACCGCCCACAAGTGACCCCTCCATGTCCTATCTTACCCACACCTATGAAGGTCCAGACGACATGCCGGCGCATATCAAAGCAGCACTTTTACCACAATCTTGCACTATTCCAACAATTACGGGGCAGTTAGCCCTGGGAACCTGGCAGGGAATTTACCTTTTCGAACATCGAAATGCTCCGCATCAGCGTCAGGTCGTTGCTCACCTCGCATAAACTCCCACACTATATGCAGTAGTGTCAATTCTGGGCTACCCAAAACCTGGTCGCTCCCCTATAGTGCCTGTGGATAAGTGGGCAAAGACCCATGTTATACAGGCAATCGAGGAAGAAGGGGACCGGCATGCGCTGTCCGTTTTGCGGAAATATTGATACTCAGGTAAAAGATTCACGACCCGCCGAGGACCACGTGGCGATCAGGCGGCGACGGTTTTGCCCCGCATGTGGCGGGCGCTTTACAACCTACGAACGCGTGCAATTGCGTGATCTGGTGGTGATCAAAACCAACGGGCGGCGCGAAGAATTTGACCGCGACAAGCTGGAACGCTCGATCCGTATCTCAATGCAAAAGCGGCCGGTTGAACCCGAACGCATAGACCAGATGATTTCAGGCATCGTTCGCCGTCTCGAAAGCATGGGTGAAACTGACATAAAGAGCGGCGTCATCGGCGAGATTGTGATGGAAAGCCTGGCCCGGATCGACACAGTTGCTTACGTGCGATTTGCCAGTGTTTACAAGAACTTCCAGGCTGCGGATGATTTTGACAAATTCGTCAGCGAACTGCGCCCGGACTCCCCCGAAGACGAGTGAAACCGACAGGTCAATCAGACAGCCGCTTCATGCGTCTGGCGCTTTCTTTGGGGCGGCGCGGGCTGGGGCGGGTAGCCCCCTGGCCCTCGGTTGGTTGCGTTTTGGTCGCGAATGGGCGGATCGTCGGGCGAGGGACGTCGGAGCGTCAGACCATGCGCCACGCCGAAGTTGTGGCTTTGGATCAGGCCGGACCGCACGCGCAAGGCGCGACCGCCTATGTCACATTGGAGCCTTGTTCGCATCACGGAAACACCCCGCCCTGCGCAGATGCCCTTGTCAAAGCGGGCGTGGCGCGGGTGGTGGTTGCCATGGCGGATCCCAACCCGCTTGTGGCCGGTAAGGGGCTTGAGCGATTGCGCGCCGCCGGTATCGAGGTTGAAACCGGGTTATGTGAAGCCAAAGCACGCCACGATCATGCGGGCTTTTTGCTGACACAGTCTGAGGGTCGCCCGATGCTGACCCTGAAGCTGGCCAACAGTTTTGACGGGCGAATTGCCACCATGACCGGCGAAAGTCGCTGGATTACAGGGGCGGCGGCCCGGCGCGAGGTTCACATGATGCGCGCGCGCCATGACGCGGTGATGATCGGTGCCGCAACTGCGCGCGCTGATGACCCGATGCTTGATGTGCGCGCTCTGGGCATTACCAAGCAGCCCGTGCGGGTGGTTCTATCACGCGGGCTGGACCTGCCCCTTGGCGGCAAACTGGCGCGTAGCGCGCGTGACGTTCCCTTGTGGCTGATCCACGCGAAAAGCGCCGAGCCGGGCCTGATCTCAGCCTGGCAGGGCCTGGGTGCGCGGCTTATTCCGGTGGCGCAAAAGGCCGGTCAGATCGACGTATACGCCGCCCTGCAGGCCCTTGGCCAGGCCGGGTTGACGCGGGTGTTTTGTGAAGGTGGCGGCGCGCTGGCGGCGTCCTTGATCAGCGCCGGGCTGGTTGACCGGCTGGTAGGTTTCAGTGCCGGACTGGCCCTTGGGGCGGATGCGAAACCAGCGCTGGGTCCATTGGGGCTGGAACGTCTGTCGGATGCGCCGCGTTTTCGGCTGATCGGGCTGCGTGATGTGGGCGGTGATGTGATGCACCAATGGGAGTGTATTTTGCCTTAAATCAGAAGCTTACCGCCGAAAAGTCGCGTGGCTGGCAAGTAATCCCTGCA
>JAAEUB010000426.1 GCA_024227755.1 Paracoccaceae bacterium
CGAGACGGCGCCAAAGCCGGTATTCAGCGTGCAGGCACCTTCGCAGAGTCGGTCCTGGGGGCAGATGCGCCCGCATACCTCGGGCAGGCTGTTGGTCTTGTGGCACATCTCCACCGCTTCGAGCAGGTTGCCTTCAGCCAGTAGCTTGAGCCAGTTGGGGATATAGTTGTGAACCGGGCATTTCCATTCGCAGTAAGGATTGCCGCATTCGAGGCAGCGCTCGGCCTGGTCGGCGGCTTCCTGTTGGCCGTAATCACCGTAGATTTCGCCAAATTCCTTGACCCTTACAAATGCCGGTTTCTTGCCGGGGTCGGTGCGCTGTACTTCCAGAAACTGGAAAACGTTTGGCATGATTGACGGCCTTTATGAAGAAAGCCGAGATTTGATCAGCTGGCTGACTTTACCCATATCGGCGCGCCCTTGCATCTGGGGTTTGAGTACTCCCATGAGCTTGCCCATATCCTTGATCGATGCGGCGCCGGTGGCGGCGATGGATTGTTCGACGAGATCGTTGATTTCTGCTTCGGACAATGCTTGCGGCAGATATTCCTGGATGATGACCAGTTCATCCTGTTCGATCGCG
>JAAEUB010000427.1 GCA_024227755.1 Paracoccaceae bacterium
CCGAAATTCTCGACGACGAGGTGCGGGCGAAAATATGCCCGGACAAGATTTCCACGAAGCAATGGCTGGATATCATGAAGGCGGCCCACGAGACGGATTTGCCAACCACCTCAACGATCATGTATGGACACCTTGACCGCCCCTGGCACTGGGCTCGCCATTTGCGGCATTTACGCGCCTTACAAAAACAAACCGGGGGCTTTAACGAATTTGTACCCTTGCCGTTTGTTCATATGGAGGCGCCAATTTATATTAAAGGCAGAGTACGCAAGGGACCGACCTTCCGCGAAGCAGTATTAATGCATTCAGTTGCACGCCTGGTACTGCACCCCTTTATCACCAATATCCAGACTTCCTGGACGAAAATGGGCACGCAGGGTGCGGTAGCCTGCCTGCAGGCGGGCGCCAACGATCTCGGTGGAACGCTGATGGATGAAAACATCAGCCGCTCCGCGGGTGCACTGCATGGACAGGAAAGGCACCCGCGGCAAATGGAGTCCCTGATCCGTTCCATCGGTCG
>JAAEUB010000428.1 GCA_024227755.1 Paracoccaceae bacterium
CATGAAAAGCACCAATGCGGTTGCAACGATGATCCAGGCGGTATCTGCACCGTTCATATTATCATTCCCCATGTCTGAATTTGAGGGTCTTGTGAACGAGCAAGGACCGATGCGAAAGGTGTGCAGGTGATCCAGTGATGTTTTGACGGCTGCAAAACCCCCAACGCACATGGATTAGGCTGGAATTTTGCGCAATGCCCAAATTTTAGGCGCTTTAGGAACGTGTTTGGGCTGCCATTAATAGAAGGGTAACCGCGTGATCTGTGGCCGCTGCACGTACTTCATCGCGCCCAAGGGGACCAAATTCAACAGTGTCCACATGCCTGAACCCGTCACTTGCCAGCCCAAAACAGACCCTGCCTTCCGGCTTTTGCTCGGATCCTCCGGGTCCGGCGATGCCGGTTATTGACACTGCCAGATCGGCCTTGGATCGGGCAAGTGCCCCAACCGCCATTTCACCCGCGACTTGCTCAGACACTGCTCCGAAACGGCTTAGGGTTGCCTGCGAGACCCCCAGATCTTTGATCTTGGCGGTGTTTGAATAGGTGATGAAGCCGCGTTCATAAACGTCGGAGGACCCGGGCAATTGCGTTAGGGCCGCCCCCAGCAATCCGCCAGTGCAGCTTTCTGCCGTTGCAACATGCCAACCACGGGCGCGGCAGATCCTCAGCAACGCCTTAACGCTCATCCGATCAAAACCAGATGGGCAAGTGCGGCCAGGACGACCACGCCAAGGGCTGCGAAGACCCCGGCGAATATGTCGTCCAGCATTACGCCCAAAGCATCGCCGCGACGGTCCGCCCAACCGATGATCCACGGCTTCCAGATATCAAACAGGCGAAACAGCAAGAACCCGGCGATCCAACCGGGGTAAGGAAATACATGCGTGGGGAAGTCCATATACCAAAGCCCTGCCGAAAGCGGCATGAGGGCGATGAACATCCCCGCCACTTCGTCGATCACAACTTCGGACGGGTCATGGATGCCGCTACCATGCGTATATCGCGCGGTCGCCCACCAGCCGAGCGCAAAAACCGCCACCGTGACAGCGACAAAACCGGGAAATCCAAGCGCCCAGTGGACGGCCCAGGCGAATGGAATGGCAGCAGCCGAGCCCCAGGTCCCCGGAGCGGGGCGTATCAACCCGCTGTAGAAGAATGTTGCAATCAGTTTGATCATGGCTTCACCAAAGTAACTACGGCCTGCGCCGCAATCCCTTCTTTACGCCCGGTAAACCCCAACCGCTCTGAGGTGGTGGCCTTGACGCTGACCCGGTCCGGAGCGACCCCGGTTATACGGGCCAGTTCCGCGCGCATCGCCTGTGTATGCGGGCCAATCTTGGGCTGCTCACAGATCAGGGTTACATCCATATTTGAAATATTAAATCCTCGTTTTCGGGCCAACTCAGCCGCGTGGGTCAGAAAAATCTCGCTCTCCGCCCCTTTCCATTCAGCCTCGGAAGGCGGGAAGTGCTGGCCGATGTCACCCTCGGCCAAGGCGCCGTAAATCGCGTCAGTCAGAGCGTGCATGCCAACATCGGCATCAGAATGTCCCTCAAGACAGGCATCATGCGCCAGCCTGACACCACACAGGGTGACATGATCACCGGGGCAAAAGGCATGGACGTCAAATCCGGTGCCGGTTCGGATGTCCATAGGTGTCTCCATCAAGGCTTGTGCCCGGGCGAAATCACCGGGAAGGGTTATTTTTAGATTGGCCTCGTCGCCTGCGACTATCGCCACCTTGATCCCGGCCTTGCGGGCAACTTCGACGTCATCCGCTGCGGTGCCGACATGGGCGCGGTGTGCGGCAAGGATGGCGTCAA
>JAAEUB010000429.1 GCA_024227755.1 Paracoccaceae bacterium
TACCGGTTCCATCCACACACCCACCATGTCGAAATATTTGCCGGTGACCGCAACGCAAATAGCCGACAACGCGATTGGCGCGGCAAAGGCCGGTGCGGCAATTCTGCATCTTCACGCGCGCGATCCGGATACCGGTCAACCGTCGGCAAAACCGGAACATTTCATGGGATTCCTGCCGCGCATCAAACAGGTATGTGATGCAGTTGTTAACCTGACAACCGGCGGTAGTGCCATCATGCCGCTGAATGAGCGTCTTTCGGGTCCAATAACTGCAGCGCCTGAAATGTGTTCGCTGAACATGGGATCCATGAATTTCGCCCTTTATCCGATGGCGCCCCGCTATGAGAACTGGCAGCATGATTGGGAAAAACCGTTTTTGGAGGGGACCGATGATCTGGTGTTCAAGAACACCCCGCGCGACATCGCCCATGTGATCGGCGAGATGGGCGAGAAGCGTGGGGCAAGGTTTGAGTTTGAATGCTATGACATGGGCCACCTTTACATGCTGCGCCATTTCGTTGACCGCGGGCTGGTCAAGGCACCGCTGTTTATTCAGTTCGTGTTTGGCGTTCTTGGCGGCATGGGGGCAGACCCGGAAAACCTGATCCATATGAAGGGGCTGGCGGACAAGTTATTCGCGGATGACTATCAGTGGTCTGTACTTGCCGCAGGCCGTAACCAGATGCCGTTTGTGTCAATAGCAGCTTCCATGGGAGGCCACGTGCGCGTCGGGCTTGAGGACAGTCTGATGATATCCAGGGGAACGCTGGCCAAATCAAACGCCGAACAGGTCACAAAGGCGCGCGAAATCGCCGAACGCCTTGGTCGCGTTGTTGCTACACCCGGTGAGGCCAGGGAAATTCTTGCCCTCAAAGGCGCCGATAAGACAGCTTTCTGAAGGCCATGCAAAAATCTTCTACTACCTGCATAATCCATCCAGCCAAGATCGATGATGCGCCCGCCATTGCCGCAATGCTCGGCGCGTTGGCGAGTGAAATCGGAGATGAGGACCGGTTCTGCACAAGCACGGAAACCGTTATTCAACACGGTTTCGGCAAGATGCCACTGTTTCACAGTCTGATTGCCGAACAAGGGGAAGAGACATTGGGGCTGGCGCTATTTTTCCCGGTATATTCAACCACCATGGCCACGCCGGGCCTGTATGTGCAGGACCTTTGGGTGGCAAGAGCAGCACGCGGCACCGGCGTCGGCAAACGCTTATTGGCAAGGGCCGCTTTGCAGGGCGCTGATATGTGGGGTGCAACCTATCTTGGGCTGACGGTTTACGCTGACAATCCGAAAGCAGCGAGGTTTTACAAGGCCCTGGGTTTTGACATCTTCACCAGCGAAAACCCCATGCGGCTTACCCGGCGTAGTTTTATTGATCTTAAGGACATCGAATGAAGTTTGTATTCCTGATAGCCAACGGAACCACGACCCGAAAGCACTTCTGTCGGGCGGAGCGCCACAACCCAACCCGGAACAATCCGCGCGGGTGGATGCTTTGCTGTCCGGTGCGCAGAAAGCCGGATTGAAA
>JAAEUB010000430.1 GCA_024227755.1 Paracoccaceae bacterium
CTGCGAGGGTTTACGTTTGTCATTGGCTGATTTAGCCTTCGGCGCCAGGCATTGCGCCTTAATCACGCCCAGCGGCAGTCCGTTCGTCGCCACCGCGAAGGTGGAATGCAAATTCAGTCCCATGGTCTTGGCGCCGGTCTGATTGGCTTTGAGCTCGCCCAAGCCGGTACAGCTATCCAGGTTGGTGTAATTGAGTTCGCTGCCATCTTGCAAACACAGCACCGTGCTTTGTCCCATCATCCGTCGCGCGGTGCGCTGACGGTGAGGCGCCAGGATATTGGCCATGGTGACCGCCGAGGTTTCCGGTTGATCGATCATCCGGTAGTAGGCTTTGGTGGCTGCCCAGTCACCCTTGGCAACGCCACTAAAGGCGCGGGTTGGCACCTCAGCTTTGGCCTTGGCCACACTGACCAGTCTTTTACTCAACCTCTTATCGCCCAGTGGTGCATCGCCAAACTCGTGTTCAGCCCAATGCTGCGCATCTAATCCTTCCGCGACGTCTAATGCGACAGCTCCCGCGTTAGGCGATAGCCCCAACTGTTTCCTGAACCCGCTCTCCAATGGGTAGACATAAATGGCCTTGTGGCTGAGTGCCGATTTGGAAAACCGATCTTGTCTGCC
>JAAEUB010000431.1 GCA_024227755.1 Paracoccaceae bacterium
CCTTCGATCAATCTGGGCGTAGGCGACGCAAGGGGGCAGATGCCCCATGTGACCGGCGCAGATTTTCGCAAAGCTTACGGTATCGATGATGGTTCGGCCTCGGCCTATGCGCTGACTTATGACGATTTCACCTCGCTGGGCAAAGCGTACGGCAAGGTTGGCGGGCTGGACCGGGTTGCCACCGTGATCAATCAAATCCGCGCCGCACGTCCCGATGCGCTGCTGCTTGATGGCGGCGATACCTGGCATGGCTCCTATACCTGCTATAAATCCGAAGGCCAGGACATGGTCAACGTGATGAACAAGCTTGAGCCCGACGCCATGACCTTCCATTGGGAGTTCACTTTGGGCGGTGACAGGGTGCGCGAAATAGTCGACAATCTGCCTTTCGCCGCCCTTGGTCAGAACATATTCGACAGCGAATGGGATGAACCTGCCGAAGACACGTTTGAAAGCTACAGGTTCTTTGAACGCGGCGGGGTCAAGATCGCCGTTATCGGGCAGGCCTTTCCCTACATGCCGATCGCCAATCCACGCTGGATGTTCCCGGAATACTCGTTTGGTATCCGCGATGAGCGAATGCAGGAAATGGTTGATGAGGTCCGCACCCAGGGTGCCGAACTGGTCGTTTGCCTCAGCCACAATGGTTTTGACGTCGACAAAAAGATGGCCTCGCGCGTCACCGGGCTTGACGTGATCTTGTCAGGTCACACCCATGACGCCCTGCCTGAACCGGTGCTGGTGGGTGATACGATCATCATCGCCTCGGGCTCAAACGGCAAGTTTGTCAGCCGCGTTGATCTTGACGTGCGCGACGGGCGCATGATGGGCTTTCGCCATAAACTGATTCCGATTTTTTCCGATGTGATCGAACCTGACGCCGAGGTCGCCGCAGCGATTGACGCTGAACGCGCGCCCTATAAGGCCGATCTGGACGAGGTGATCGGCCAGACCGACAGCCTGCTATACCGGCGCGGCAATTTTTCAGGCTCGTGGGATGACCTGATCTGCGAGGCGCTCATGTCCGAGCGTGAAGCCGATATCGCCATGAGCCCCGGCGTGCGCTGGGGGCCAAGCCTTCTGCCCGGAGATGACATCACCCGCGAAGACATATTCAACGTCACATCAATGACTTACGGCCAAGCTTACCGCAATGAGATGACTGGCGAATTCATCAAGGTCATCCTTGAGGATGTCGGTGATAACCTCTTTAACCCCGATCCTTACCTGCAACAAGGCGGCGACATGGTGCGCGTTGGCGGCCTTGGCTTCACCATTGATATCAATAAACCGCAGGGCGAACGGTTTTCGAACCTGACGCTCTTGAAAACAGGCGAACCGATTGATCCGGGCAGGACGTATACCGTCGCAGGGTGGGCGTCTGTTAATGAGGGAACAGAAGGGCCACAAATCTGGGATGTGGTGGAAAGCCATATCCGCAAGCAAGGCACAGTAACGGTGCCGGAAAACACCTCGATCAAGGTTATTGGCGGATAGGCCGCGCCGGACTTTGTGATTTTGCGAAAGTGTTCACGCCGTGTAAACCGGGCGAAACGGAGGGCAACATGAACTTTTTTAAAACCCTTTTGGTTTTTGTCGGGATATCTGCGGCAACTAGCCTTGGCGCGGCCGAGCTTGGCGATGATGGCCTGCACAAACAACCTTGGTTTGCAGACACGTTCCTTGATATGGCCGAGGATCTTGCCGAGGCCACCGAGGAAGGCAAAGACCTTCTTGTGCTGTTTGAGCAAAAAGGCTGCCCTTATTGCCGAGAACTGCACGAGGTAAACTTCGCAAATACCGAGATCACTGATTTCATCCAGGAACATTACCTCGTGGTGCAGGTCAATATGTGGGGCGATCGGGAAATGACCGATTTTGACGGCGAAGTGTTGTCAGAAAAAAATCTGGCCAACAAATGGTTCATCCAGTTCACTCCAACCACCATCATGTTCACGCAGGACGGTGATGCGCCCGGTGATGTACGCGCGGCAGAAGCGTTTCGGTTGCCGGGGTTCTTAAAAAGCTTCCACTATGCCTCAGCCTTGGAATATGTTACCTCGAACGAGTATAAAACCTTGCCATTTCAACGCTTTGTGCAGGCGCGGGCAGAACGGTTCGAAGCCCAGGGGGTCGAGGTTGATCTGTGGAACTAGGGATCTAGTTTTACCGTTTGGTAATAAAATTGCTGCAGTTGCATTGCTTGTGAATAAATAAGCCAAAATCTAACATAGAATTATTAGAATATTATTGTTTGTTCGCGAGAATTGCGCTACGTTCTACTCATGATTAAAGTAATTACACGAGTTTTGGTTGCCGCGGTGGTGCTCGGGACAGGTGGGTCGGCTTGGTCTGATGGCCATGGCGACGTCGAGAGGGGTGCCGAGGTTTTCAAAGCCTGCAAAGCCTGCCACCG
>JAAEUB010000432.1 GCA_024227755.1 Paracoccaceae bacterium
AATATGCAAACCTGCTTTCCTCGGACAATTTCCGTATTTATGCCAGTGATGACATTACCGGCGTTGAATTGGGCGGTGCCTTGAAGAACGTGCTGGCGCTTGCGGTCGGCGCGGCGCGGGGCATGGAATTGGGAGCCAGTGCCGAGGCCGCGTTAATTGCCCGTGGTTTTGGTGAATTGCGGCGGCTGGCGGAAAAAATGGGTGGCAAGCCGCAAACGCTGTCGGGATTATCGGGTCTGGGTGATCTGGTGCTGACCGCATCTTCCAGCCAATCGCGGAATTTTTCCTATGGCGTAGCCCTGGGTCGCGGTGAAAATGTAGCTGGAATGCCTCTTGCGGAAGGCGTATTTACCGCGCAGATTGCTGGAAAACTGGCACGCGAGAACCATGTTGATGCCCCCATTATACAATCGGTTGGCGAGGTGATAGCCAACAAATTGACGGCGCGTGATGCGGTACGCCAACTTTTATCCCGACCACTTAAAGCCGAGTACCAATAGTTAACCGGAAGGTGCCTGAATGAATTACTGGCTGTTTAAATCC
>JAAEUB010000433.1 GCA_024227755.1 Paracoccaceae bacterium
AACTGGCACGCAAGCTTTATTGGAAATGGGCCGGGCTGTAGGGCGGTTGAAGCCTTTACCTGAAGAGGGATATGGCTAATTCTTCCCGCAAGACACGGGTAGTCACCCGCAAGAAGGGATGCCATGTTCAAGGACAGATCAATCCTGTTGCTGGCCATTGGCCAGACCCTGATCTGGGCGGCGCTTTACTATGTCTTTCCGGCGCTTTTGTTGCGTTGGGAGCAGGAGTTGGGCTGGTCAAAACCAGACCTGACCGCCGCTATTGCCCTTGCGGTCCTGATATCGGGTATCTGCGCACCATTTGCAGGCAGGGTGATCGACGCCGGGCGCGGTCCGATGCTTTTGGGTGGCTCGGCCTTGCTCGGGGGGGGGGGCCTTTTGCTCCTGTCGCAGATCACGGCATTGTGGCACTTCTACGTTGTATGGGCTTTCATCGGGCTGGCGATGTCAGGCTGCCTTTATGAACCCTGTTTTGCTTTGGTGACCCATGTCCGTGGTCGTAATGCCAAACGCGGTATCATTTTTATCACTTTAGCTGCCGGGTTTGCGGGTACGATCAGCTATCCGGCGGTCTACACGCTGGCTGATGCATTTGGCTGGCGCGCTGCGGTAGCAGTACTGGGCGCAGTGGTCATTTTTGCCGTCGCCCCCATTTTGTGGTTTGGGGCAAGTGGGCTGGCACAAGATGGTGGGCGTGCGCGGGCAACGTTGCGCGTATCTCAGGCCACCACACATCCCAAAAGCACCGTACTGAAACAACCCGCATTCTGGTTTCTTGCCGCCGGGTTCACCTGCATCGCGATTACCAACGGGGCGATTGTGCAGCACTTATTACCGATCCTGAACGAAGCAGGCCTGTCGGATGAAATGGCCATTCTCGCCGCTTCCCTTATCGGTCCGGTGCAGGTCTTAGGTAGACTTGCAATGATGCAAAGCGAGAAGTTTCTGTCACACCGGTCGGTTGCAATCGGCACCTTTGCCAGTCTGGCTTTGGCGATCCTGCTGTTGCGCATCACGCCGGAATTCCCCGCATTGCTGATAGGGTTTGTTGTGTTTTTTGGTACCGCCTATGGGGTTATAAGCATCCTGCGCCCGCTGATGGCGCGCGAACTATTGGGTGAAGCTGGGTTTGGGGCCATTTCCGGAGCCCTCGCCCTGCCTTACCTGGTCGGGGCGGCATTTTCGCCCTATCTGGCAGCTCTGCTTTGGGGGCTGGGCGGCTATGCGCTGGTTCTGACGACGCTTTTCATTTGCGTCGTCACCGGGGCCGGCTTGTTTTATGCAGCTACCCGCCTGGCCCACCCAACGGGCTGAACCCGTCTGGCTGGTGTCAGATATCCTTCATCAATCTCAGCGCATCGTAAATCGCTGCGTGGGTATTGCGCGCGGCGACGGCATCCCCAATCCGAAAAAGCCTGAACGCGCCGTTCGGGTTGGCCGAAACCTCCTGCGCGCGGCCCTCAATGAAGGCCTCATAGTCAACCTCACCCAGGTTTGAGGACAGAGGCTTGAGATCAAAATAGAGCTCATCCAGTGGCATGGTGCCATAGTTCACCACCACCTGATCATAGTGTTTTACATTGGTTAGGTCGCTGTAATCAGTACCAATTGTTGCTGCCAGCCGATTGCCATCCCGAGCCACGCCAAGAAGTCGCTGGGTCACCGTAAAGGTCACGTCCAGAGGCTGCAATGCGCGCATATAGGGCACAAGATTCATTGCCATAATGTCTGGTGCAAAAATGCGGTCTGGGGTCATTACCTCGACCTTTGCGCCTGCTTCGGCCGCTACTTCAGCCGCCTGCAACCCCGGATGGTCACCGCTCTCGTCATAAATCAGCACATCCCCGCCCGGCTTCACATCGCCCGAGATGATGTCCCAGGCGCTGACCGCAAGATCGGATTCGCGCCCCTCAAACAGCCGCATATTTGGCATACCTCCAGTGGCGATTACCACAACATCCGGGGCCAACCCGGTGACGTCACCAGCTTCGGCCCAGCTATTGAAATGAAAGGTCACACCGCGCGCCGCACATTGCGCCATGCGCCAGTCGATGATTCCCATCATCTCGGCCCGTCGCTTGTTCTGCGCGGTTAGCCTTATCTGCCCTCCGGGATCGGGCTGTGCCTCAAAAACCGTGACCTCGTGACCTCGCTCTGCCGCCACGCGAGCCGCTTCCAGCCCGCCGGGACCAGCGCCCACGATCACAACCTTCTTTGACATCTCAGCCGGAGTTATCACATGCGGCATCGTCAGCTCGCGCCCAGTTGCGGCATTGTGCAGGCATAAAGCCTCTCCCGCGCCATAAATCCTGTCAAGACAATAGGTTGCGCCAACGCAGGGCCGAATGTCATCTTCGCGCCCTTCGGCAATTTTGCGCACAATATGCGGGTCCGCCATATGCGCGCGCGTCATCCCGACCATGTCCAGAAGACCTGATGCAATCGCATGGCGTGCCGTTGCCACGTCCGGGATGCGACTGGCATGAAAAGTTGGCATTCCGGTCGCTTCGCGCACCGAGCCCGCGAAATCCAGATGCGGTGCTGACTTCATTCCCTGCACCGGGATCACATCTGTCATCGCCGGGTCGGTATGAATGCGTCCGCGAATGACGTTAAGGAAATCTACATGACCCGAGGCCTTCAGCATCCGGGCAATCTCAAGCCCCTCTTCAGGCGTAGTGCCGCCTTTGGTGCCCTCGTCTGCGGTAAAACGCACACCGACAATGAAATCTTCGCCGACTCGTTTGCGAATTGCCGCCAGAACCTCCATCGGAAAACGCACCCGGTTTTCCAATGTATCCGCGCCGTATGGCCCCTCAAGATGGTTTGACAATGGCGACCAGAACTGATCCAGCAAATGCCCGTAAGCCTCAAGCTCGATCCCGTCCATGCCACCTGCCTGCATACGCTCAGCTGCATCGGCAAAGTCGTTGATAATGCGTGATATATCCCAGTCTTCCACCAGCTTTGGAAAGGCGCGGTGGGCCGGTTCACGGTCGCGACCAGCCGATACAGATGGCAACCAGTCGCCCTTGTTCCAGCCGGTTCGCCGCCCCAGATGGGTAAGCTGGATCATCACCGCGCACCCATGTTCGTGACAAGCATCGGTCATCTCGCGGATCCACGGAACAACTTCGTCCTTATAGGCAAGGATATTGTTGAAAACCGGCGGGCTGTCTTTGGATACGGCCGCTGAACCCGCCGTCATCGTCATCGCAACCCCGGCTCGCGCGCGTTCCTCATGATAAGCCCGGTATCGCGCCTTCGGCATCCCATCCTCAGGATAGGCCGGTTCATGCGCCGTGGTCATAATCCGGTTCTTCAAGGTCAGATGCTTTAACTGATATTGCTGCAATAACGGATCACTAGACATCTCTTTTTCACCCTTTCTTCTGGCGATAT
>JAAEUB010000434.1 GCA_024227755.1 Paracoccaceae bacterium
AGACTGCGCCAAAGCCAAGGGCCGCCAGAATGATCCACATGAACATGCACGAGATTGCCAGCGTATTCTTGGTGCAGCTTTCAAAGATCTTCCAGGTCATCCTCCGCTTGGCGATGGATGCTACCAGCGCCGCCAGAGCACCAATGGCCGAACTTTCAACAAGCGATGTCCAGCCGTTCACAAACGGCACCATCATCGAGGCAAAGATCATCAGCGGCAGCAGCCCCGCGCCCAGCAGACGAATCTTTTCCGCCCGCGGTACCGAGCCTGCGTCGGCCATCGCCGGACCAAGATGCGGTTGGATCCAGCAACGAAGCCAGATGTAGGCAATAAACATCCCGGCCATCATCAGGCCCGGCACAACCCCAGCCAGCCACAATTGCCCCACCGGCTGGCGCGCAATCATCGCGTAGAGAACCAGAACAACAGACGGCGGAACAAGAATTCCCAGGCTTGACCCAGCCTGAATGACGCCTGTGACCATTACTTTGTCATAGCCGCGGCGCAACAATTCAGGCAGCGCGATAGTCGCACCGATGGCCATTCCCGCGACCGACAGGCCATTCATCGCGGAAACCAAAACCATCAGGCCTATCGTGCCGATGGCCAGCCCGCCGTTCACCCGCCCCATCCATACGTGGAACATGCGGTAAAGATCATCTGCCAGACGGCTTTCGGACAAGACGTAGCCCATGAAAATAAACATCGGTAGGGTTAGCAGCGGATACCACTTCATCAGCTTCATCGCCGCCGAAAACGGAATGTCCTGGCCGCCGGTTCCCCACAACAGCAGCGCTGCAATCGCGCCCACTGCGCCAATGGCCCCAAAAACGCGCTGGCCGGTCAGCAGCATCAGCATCATGGATGCGAACATGAAGATGGCGATGTATTCCTGGCTCATGTCCGCGCCAAGTCGATTTCGTGCCCCTGGATGCGGGCGATATCTTTGAAAAGCTCGGATATGGCCTGCAACAACATCAGAAAGAAGCCGAGGACCATAATCAATTTGACGGGCCAGATGAATGGTCTCCACGCGGTTGAAGACCGCTCAAGCCGACCGATTTCTTCCGATCCTGTCAGGAGCCCGGAAAAGAATTCGATTGGCGCGTCGCCCCAGTAGCCCAGAGAATAGGCAGTTGAACCAAGACCGCCATAAAGCAGCACACCCAGATAGATGATCAGGAACAACACCGTAAACGCATCAAACCAGGCTTTGCGACGGTTTGACCAGCTGTGGTAAAAAAGATCCATCCGCACGTTCGATCCAAGCTGGATCGAATACGGCCCGCCCAAAATGTAATAGGTCACCATGGCAAACTGCGCCATTTCAAGCGTCCACAGGGATGGCACGAAAAATGTCTTTGAAATTGAGGACCATAAAAGGATCCCCATCATGACAAAAAGCCCCCACATCATCACCCGCCCCATGCGATAG
>JAAEUB010000435.1 GCA_024227755.1 Paracoccaceae bacterium
ATGCGAGCCCCCCCACGCCGAGATTGTAGATCCAGAACATTGGTGGAAATCGCTTCAAACACTTCATTTCCTTCATCTCCTACGAAGCTCGTGGCTGTTCTTTCACCCATCCCCATCCGCGCCTTGTTGTGTGGCAGGGACAAAAATCTCGCATATGTATTCCCGCTCTGTTGTCATGACTTGGTGACAATTTGACCACAAAATAGCACCCCATCGCGCTGCCTGGATCATCCCCAATCCCCCAAAGTCGCCTGCCACAGTGTCAGGGCAGCCACCGCAGCGGTATCAGCGCGTAGGATGCGTGGTCCCAGGCTGACCGAGTGGGCTTGCTTCATGGCATGAAGCCGCGTGCGTTCGGCGTCTGAAAAGCCGCCCTCGGGGCCGATCAAAATGGCCCATTTGTCACCACCTGCATTGCCCAGAGTTTCACGCGCGCCCACCAATGCTTCGTCACAGAACATAAGCTGGCGTTCGTCTGGCCAGTTGGCCAGCAGGCGATCAAGCTTCACCAACTCGGTCACTTCAGGCACGAACGTTCCACCGCACTGCTCGGCGGCCTCGACCGCGTGTGCTTGTAAGCGGTCGCGTCTGATCCGTTCGCTGTTGGTGAAATCGGTCATCACAGGCATGATCCGGGCAGCACCCATCTCAACCGCCTTTTCGACAATGAAATCGGTGCGCGCCTTCTTAATCGGGGCAAAGATCAGCCACAAGTCTGGCGGCAACATCAGTGGGCGCGACTGTTCAAGGCAGCGAAGCTCGCCTCGTCTTTTACCAGCTTCCTGCACTTCGGCTGGAAACTCGCCGTCGCGCCCGTTGAAAAGCGTGACGCGATCACCTGTAGCCAGCCGCATCACCCCAAAGAGATAATGCGCCTGTGCCCTGTCCACAGGAACCGATTGCCCCTGCCCCAAAGGGTGATCTACATAGAGCCTGACGCGAGTACGTTTCATGAGGCAAACCTATGACCACAAGTCCGGAACTTCCAGAGGTACCTTCAGATCGGGGCGGGCAGGTATCGGACGCCGTGCGTGGCAACTGGGTCGACACGCTTGCCCCCGAAAGTTTGCGACCCTATCTGCGTCTTAGCCGCGCAGACCGACCAATAGGTACATGGTTGCTGCTTTTGCCATGCTGGTGGGGCCTTTTGCTGGCCATGAGCCAAAGCGGGCATGTGGGTTGGGGGGATCTTTGGATTGGCATGGGCTGCGGAGCAGGTGCGTGGCTGATGCGCGGGGCCGGGTGCACGTGGAATGACATCACCGATCGCCACATTGACGCATTGGTCGATCGCACCGCCAGCCGCCCGATCCCGTCCGGGCAGGTCACTGCCCGACAAGCGACGGGCTGGATGGTGCTTCAGGCTATTGTGGCTTTTCTGATCCTGCTGACCTTCAATAATGCGGCCATCCTGCTGGGCATAATTTCGCTTGTCCCAGTTGCAATCTACCCCTTTGCCAAGCGTTTTACGTGGTGGCCGCAGGTTTTTCTTGGGCTTGCCTTCAACTGGGGCGCGCTTTTGGCATGGGTCGCGCATACTGGCAGCCTTTCATGGCCACCGGTGCTGTTATACCTGGCGGGCATTGCCTGGACCCTGTTTTACGACACGATTTATGCCCATCAGGACAGCGAGGACGATGCCTTGATCGGGGTGAAATCGACCGCGCTTTTATTCGGGGCAAACACCCGTAGCTGGTTAAGAGGCTTCATGGTCGCGTCCACCGTGCTGATGGCAATTGCGATCATACTGGCACTTGCGCCTGCGGTGAATATACTTGCATTGGTTGTGGCGCTTGGCGGCGCGTGGTTTTTTGGCTGGCATATGGCATGGCAGCTTGGTCGGCTGGATATCGGAAATCCTGATATTTGCCTGCGGCTTTTTCGCTCAAATCGTAATGGCGGGCTGATCCCTGTGCTGTTTCTTGCCATATCACTGCTCGCCTGATTGCCATGAACTGCGCAAGGCCATAGACAAGCTTAGACACTTAACCACCGGATGCTGACCCAAGAATGCGCCTTTCCTATCTGACCCTGAACCTAGGCCTTGTTTTCGCGGCGGCCATCGCGGCCCTTGTTGTTGCCCTGGTGGCTGTGGGCGGCATTGAAGATGGCGCGAAAGCCGATATTGAAACCCGGTTTAGCATGGAAGGGATCGAACAGGTCGCGGTAGCAACCGATGGTTTGCAGGTTACATTGTCAGGCACGGTTATAACTGAAAGCGATCGTTTTCACGCCATAACCACGGCCGGCAAGGTGGTCGATTCTGCTCGTATCGTTGACCAGATTGAGGTTGCCGCCGCGAAAGCGGTCAATCCTCCGCGCTTCTCGATAGAGATATTGCGGGGTGATCAGGGCATATCCATGATTGGCCTAATTCCTGCAACAACCAACCACAAAGGTCTGTCACGCCGGATCAGTGAAATTGCGGACGGGGCGCGGGTAGCGGATCTTTTGGAAAACGCCGATTATCCAAAACCCGATACCTGGGACGCAACGCTGGAATATGCGATGGACGCGCTGGAACTGTTGGAGCGTTCCAAGATATCCGTGGCGGCAAATCAGGTGACAATTACCGCCATCGCTTCAAGCATTGAAGAAAAGCGTAATCTTGAGGCGCAACTTGCGCGTAAGGCCCCTGGCGGGCTTGAACTGGCCATTCACATATCCGCACCTCGCCCTGTAATCACGCCATTCACCCTGCGCTTCATACTGGACGCCGAAAGCGGCGCGCGATTTGATGCCTGTTCGGCCCATACCGAGGAAGGGCGTGAAATTATTCTTGCAGCGGCCAAAAAGGCCGGTTTGAGCGATCCGGTAAGCTGCACCCTTGGTCTTGGCGTACCCAGTACGAATTGGCCTCAAGCGGTCGCCATGGCCATTGGTGCCGTTAGCGATTTGAACGGCGGTTCGGTCACCTTTTCGGACGCAGATGTGACCCTGATTGCGCCGGACGTAACAGACAGTGCCGAGTTTGACCGCATCACCGGTGAATTGGAAAATGCCCTGCCCACAGCCTTTTCCCTGCATGCCGTCCTGCCCAAACCTGTGATTATTGACGGCACCGGCGAACAGGGTGTCGGGGAAGGTCCGCCGGAATTTATCGCCACGCTCAGCCCCGAAGGACAAGTGCAGCTAAGGGGACGCGTGAGCGATGAGGTTCAGCGTGACGTGGCCGCAAGTTTTTCGCGAGCCAGGTTTGGCATTGGGGCTGTATATGTTGCCACACGGCTTGATCCCAATCTGCCGGCGGGGTGGTCAACACGGGTGCTGGCTTCGCTTGAGGCGCTAAGCTTTTTGTCAAACGGTGTTGTTGTTGCGCAGCCTGATCTGGTCGATATTCGCGGCAATACTGGCGACAGCGAAGCTGGTGCTGAAATATCGCGCCTTTTGTCGGAAAAGCTGGGTGAAGCACAGGATTTCCGGGTTAATGTTACCTATCAGGAAACGTTGGATCCGATTGCCGCCAAACCCAGTGCGGTTGAATGTGCCAATGCGGTAAACGACGTGCTGGAAACCTCGAAAATCACTTTTGCACCCGGTTCGTCCGATATTGTGTCCGACGCCCGCGTGACGGTGGACAAGATTGCCGAAATCATGAAGGACTGCGAGGATATCGCCATGGAGATCGGTGGTTTCACAGACAGTCAGGGCCGCGAAGAGATGAACAGGGCTTTGTCGCAATCGCGGGCACAGGCGGTGCTGAACGCGCTTCTTGCGCGCCGTGTGCTGACAACCAACCTGACCGCGCATGGCTATGGCGAAGCCAAGCCGATCGCTGACAATGACACCGAAGAGGGTCGCGAAGCCAACCGGCGCATTGAGTTCAGGTTGATTTTGCCGGGCGAAACGGAAGAGAATGTGACAGGGGCTGAGGCGCAAGCCGAGACCGAAGTTGAAAGTGTTGCTGACGAAAATCCTGGCAGCGAGACCGAAGAAGAAGCGGCACCAGAGGAAGATACAGGGGAAAGCGATGAACAGAACTGAGTTTATCATTGTCACGGCCATTATTTTGTTTGTGGCCTTTGCCCTGGGATGGTTCGCCCATTGGCTGGTGCACAGATTTTCCACCGTTACCGGTTCGGATATGGGTGAGCTGGATAAAATGGCGCAGGCCCTTCACGAGGCAGAAGAAACCCGCGACCAGGCAATTACCTACATGCAGCAACGCGAGGCTGAACTGACCTCGAAACTGCACCAAAGCGAGGCTGAAACCAGCGCCGCTATGGATGGGCTAAGAAATGTGCGCGAAGAAGCCGAAGAATTACGCGCCTATATCGACAAATACACACAGTGACATACCAATGATCCGCCTGATCCGCAGCTTTGGATTTGCGCTAAATGGGTTGGTATATCTGCTTCGCAGTCAGGCCAATGCAAGAATTCATCTGGCCGCAGCGCTGGTAACAATTACTGCAGGCGTTGTGTTGGGGCTGGACCGGGATGATTGGTTGTGGCTGGTTCTTGCCATCGGCCTGGTGTGGGCAGCTGAAGCGATGAACACGGCATTTGAATACCTTTGCGATGTGGTATCTCCGCAGCATTCAGAAGCGGTAAAACGCGCCAAGGACATTGCTGCCGGTGCCGTTGTCATAACCGCTGTGCTTGCTGTAATCATCGGCTGCTTTATCTTTTTGCCCCACCTGATCTGATCAGGGGTCCCTCCCGCCTGTCGTCGGCCCATCGAAGATGGGCGCTCCTCCCGTTGGGCCAGGCCGCGCTGCGCGCGGAGCTTTCATGCCTCCGGCGGGAGTATTTTTTCCAAGATGAGGAAGTACGATTGCAGTAAGGCACTAGATGGGATTTAAGTTGTTGCAGCTGATTACCAGCGGTTCAGCGCCTCTTCGTCGGCTTGCTTGCTAGCGACCCAAATATCCCCGCTGTGGCTTACTTCTTTTTTCCAGAACGGTGCGCATGATTTCAGGTAATCCATCAGGTAATCTGCCGCCTCAAACGCTTCGACACGGTGAGAAGCTGCGGTGGCGACCATCATGATCACCTCGTTTGGTGCAAGTTCGCCGTAGCGGTGGATCACAGTGCATTCTGTCAGGTTCCAGCGCGCCTGCGCCTTGTCCATCATCGCCCCGATCGCTTTCTCAGTCATGCCCGGATAATGTTCGATCTGCATGTGCTTAAGATCGCCGGTATCATCACGCACCAGCCCGGTGAAGCTGACAACAGCCCCGGAATTCCCGACCTTGGCGGTGAATTCGTTCAGTACCTGTCCGGGATCAAACGCGGCAGATTGCACGGCGAGCATAGTCTAGCCCCCGGTCATTGGCGGAAAGAATGCTACTTCACGTGCGCCTTTCAAAGGTGCGTCAAAATCAGTCAGTTCCTGATCTATCGCCACGCGTAAGGCCGATAGATCGCTGAACGCCAGCGCATAACGTTCTTCGCGTGTTTGAAGTTCTTTGACTAGTCCAGCCACATCTGTCGCTGTGGTTTCGACCATTTCGCGCGGTAGCCCAATGCGTTCACGTACCCAGGCAAAATAAAGAACTTCAACCTGCATTTTCGCCCCCTTCATCACTCTCGCGTAGAAACGGCATTGATTTTTGGAAATAGTCCCAGCCGGTTATCAGTGTCAGCAGGCTGGCAATCCACAACAGTGCTATCCCCGCATACTGGGTCCAGATCATGCCCTGCAGTTTCCACTTCAGGCCAAGGAAATCCTCTTCCACCCCGCCCAGAATGTCACGCACCATGGCTTCGTCCATACCGAAGGTCTGCATGCCCAGATAATGTTCAAACACGCCGGTTGAAAATAAGGTGGCGATGGCAACCATCTGCAACATCGTTTTCCACTTGGCCATGTTTGTGACCTTAAGGGCGCGGGCCTTGTCGCCCAGGACTTCGCGCAGGCCGGACACAAAAACCTCGCGGTAGATGATGATGGCCGAAGGCAAAAGAATCCATGGCGTCAGGCCGGAAAAGCCGTTGATAACCAAAAGCGCAATCAGCACCATGGCCTTGTCCGCAATCGGGTCCATAGCCGCACCAAAGGCGCTTTCTTGTTTCCAAGCGCGGGCAATATAGCCGTCGATATAATCTGTGGCGGCAGCGACCAGAAACAGCACCAATGCAAACCAGTCAGCATATGGCCGGGTGAAATAGAGGAACATCACCGGCAGCAGGGGTGCCGCGGCAAGGCGCAGGATCGTCAGGGTATTTGGCAGGTTCCATTTCATGAGGCCAGTGTTACCTGCATAAGTCGCGGCATGGAAGCAGGCAGGTGTGGTTTTTACGTGATCTGCGGAAAATGTACAGGATGGCGGTAAGATGTGATATCTTGGGAAGGTACAGGTGAGGAGGATATCAGCGATGAAAACCCCGTGGCAACTTTGGCTAACTGGAATATTGGCGCTGTTGTGGAACGCAGGCGGGGCCTATGACCATATCCTGACCAAAACCGAAAATGCGGATTACCTGTCTTCTTTGTCCCCTGAGCACCTTGCGTATCTCGATGCCGTTCCTGCCTGGGCAGGTGCGCTCTGGGCGCTTGGTGTTTGGGCGGGTGTCGCGGGGGCGATTTTGCTGCTTTTACGCTCGCGCTTTGCCGGGACAGCCTTTGCAATATCGCTTGTCGGCATGGTCGGCAATTTGGCTTATGGGCTTGGTCTGTCAGAGGTGTCGATGCTGGACATAGCCGGACCTTTTGCCATGACCTTCAGCGTTGCAATCTTGCTGATCGCCATCGGTCTGTGGCTTTATGCGCGACGGATGACCAGGGCAGGGGTATTGCGTTAGAGGTTTAGCAAAATCCCTTTTTGGGTAAAATGCAGCGCCACAATTCAGACAGTCCCGATGAACGGGTGACAACACTGCATATCGCGCGCTAGAAGTTCAGGCATGACCACACGCGTACTTTTCGTTTGTCTTGGCAATATCTGCCGCTCGCCTTCGGCCGAGGGCGTGTTTGGTGAGCTTGCCGCCGGGCTGGACGTTACGACGGATAGTGCAGGTACCTCAAATTGGCACGTGGGCGAGCCACCTTTTGCGCCAATGCTGGCTGCAGCGATTGCACGGGGTTATGATTTGTCAGATTTGCGCTCGCGTCAGTTTAAGGCCGAGGATTTTTCCCGTCACGATCTGATTATTGGTATGGACGCGGACAATCTGCGAGACATGGAAAGGTTAAGGCCGCCGGGAAATGATACTCCGGTTGTGGTCTTCACCGATTTTGTTGCGGCGCATGGGGCCGATCACGTGCCTGATCCATACTACACCGGTGACTATGACGGGGTGCTTGAACTGATTGAAGAAGCCTCACGCGGGTTGATGCGCCATCTTGGCACCCAGGGGACAGATCAATCGCACTGACGCCGCGCCGCTTCGCCCCATGCCTGATATGTGTCCCAGAACCTTTCATCCGCGTTTTTGTCTGATTGGCGCAGTTCCTGACTCAGGTGCGGTTCGGCAAAGAACTTGGCGATGCGCCGGATCTCTGAGCGCGAAAAATACTTCTTTGCCACATCGTCAATACAATCACACAAATGGCGGTTGGCATTGCTGCGATCTGCTTTCATGCAGGCCTGTTCAATAGCGCCTGCATGGACCATCCCACCGCTGGCGGCGGTCAGCAAAAGCAAAAAAACCGGTATTGATGTCAGGTGGTTCATTTCGTTGCCTCTTTTTCATCCGCCCTTTTCCACATGTGCAATCAGGCGGTTATCTTTCAGGGTAACGCGACACGGCAGGGTTTTCAAACACCCCGTACGGGGGCATGATCTTGCGCTAAACCTCGCTTACTTTAACCTTTTTGCGCAAATCCTGAAAATCACTGGCATGACAAAGGGATGTAGCATCGCTCATCACTGCGGCTGACGCGGCGGCAACGCCGTCGCCCAAAGCTGCGCTTGGGGCTGCCCCGCGCGACAACGCGAGGGTGAATGCCCCGACAAAACTATCCCCTGCGCCAACCTTGCTTTTCACTTTTACCCGGGGCGTCGAGGCGTGCCAGCGCCGGCCGTTTTGTGCCAACACCGAACCGTTGGCACCCAATGCCAGCACCACCATTCCCGCGACCCCCCGTGCCACAAGCGCATTGGCAAAATCTGCCACCTCATTGACCCTTTTCAGGGGCACGCCTGCCAGAGCCTCGCTTTCGCTTCCATCAAGGCGCAGCACATGCGGAGGCGCGCTGCCACGCATCAACGCCTGCAAGGGTGGCCCCGAAGTGTCGAGCACCAGTTTCGCACCATAGCGCTGTGCAGTACTCGCCAGACGGGCTGGAAAATTGTCCGGAACGCCGGGAGGCTGCGATCCCGACAAAACCAGATGGCCGCCCTGGCCGTTTCCCGCCAATGCTGAACCAATCGCGTCCAGTGCATCTGTTACCACCTGGTCATTCCAGTCCGGACCGGGCATGACAAAGCGGTATTGCTGCCCATCGCTTTTGTCGAAAACCGCAAGGCTAAGCCGGGTTTCCCCCATAACAGGGAACCGTATTACGCCAACGCCTTCTTGCTCAAGAAGGTCACAAAGCTGTGCGCCGCGGTATCCGCCTGCAGCGACGAATGCCTTTGATGTACCGCCCAATTGCACAATTGCCCGAGCCACATTGATTCCGCCGCCGCCCGGATCGTACGTAGGCGTTTCACAGCGCAACTTGTCTTCAGGCTTCACCCCCATCACGGCGCTGGACATATCTAACGCGGGATTCAGTGTGACGGTGAGAATGTCAGGCATTGATGCTTCACCTTTTCTTTGCTCAATCGTATTTGCACAAGCGTGGAGTGGCAATCGACCAAGGCTTATAAACCGAAAAACCCATCCGCAGGAAGGTGTGAACCTGTCAAAAAACAGATACCCCAATCTGTCTCACGACACTGCGGCCAGACAAGGGAAGACGGATGGGATATTGTGATCGGCATGATAGCGCATTCCCTTACTCATATCCGTCCCTCCTTGGCTCCTAAATTTCCAAGCAAAGCGTCTACAAATCTAGGGGCACCTCAAAACGACTTCGGGTTGGTCGGAATTAGTAGCGAAAGTCGACCTGAAGTATCTTTTGCTGGAGGCAAGAAAAAAGAATCAAGCGCCCAATCCAAATGACACAGAACGACCCAAAACAGAA
>JAAEUB010000436.1 GCA_024227755.1 Paracoccaceae bacterium
ATCAGCTTTTGCGGATGCCTGCCTGGAACATGCGCTCAACCCACTCTATCAGTGGCAGTGCCGCGGCTATGGTACGCCGACAGCGGCAGACGGCTCAAAACAGCGTCTGGTGATTCTGGGACTGGGCAAGCTGGGTGCCCGGGAGCTTAACTTCTCTTCGGACGTCGACCTGATTTTCGCATACCCACAGGCGGGAGACACGCGCGGAGCAATAGAATCCATGGGCAATGGCGAATTCTTTTCCCGTCTTTGTCGCCGCCTGATCAAAGTCATCGGCCAGCCAACGGGGGATGGCTTCGGGTTTCGGGTTGATGCCCGCCTGCGCCCACTTGGCGAAAACGGCCCTCTGGCCATGGATTTTGAAGCCATGGAACAATATTATCAGCAGCAGGGGCGGGAATGGGAGCGCTATGCCCTGATCAAGGCCAGGGCTGTGGCCGGTGACAAAGAAGCAGGCGCCTTTTTGCTTGACCGGCTTCATCCATTTATTTACCGCAGATATTTGGATTACAGCGTCTTTGAATCCCTGCGGGAGATGAAGCAGATGATCGCTCTGGATGTCAGGCGCAAGGGTATGGAAAACAATATCAAGCTTGGTGCAGGCGGCATCCGTGAGATTGAATTTTTCGGTCAGAT
>JAAEUB010000437.1 GCA_024227755.1 Paracoccaceae bacterium
CATGCTCTACTGCCACTGGGCGATGGGGAGCGCAGTCTTCCTATATCTCGTCTGGTCCGGTTCGTAAGAGTTCAGCACCGCTGGTTGGTAGCTATCACACCAAACCCGACCTGGATATGGCTCCGCAAATGCCAACAGCACCAGAAAACTTTAGTACTGCGATTCAGAGCGACTTTGAGTTCTGGGCCGATAACCAGGACGAGTTGAACGAGCGTTTCAACGCTTGGCTGGCTTCCTAAGTCTGGCAACATGAATACGAGGGGGGCGGGTGATCTGCCCCCCTTACCCCGAATGACCAAACCCAAGGCGCGCGCATATGACTGATACGTCAATTGACAATTCTGGCCCGCTGCTGGCGGCAGATGGCACTCCGCTTAAAAAGAAGCTGTCGCAGGCGATGTTTCGCAGCCGTACCCGCGCCTTTGGTTTGGCCTTTCCTCTGTTGGCATTTATTATTATCGCCTTCATCATCCCGATCATCATCTTGATGACACAGTCGTTTTACGACAACCGCTACGCTTCACTAATGCCAGCCTCGACCGAACTGCTGGCAGAGTGGGATGGAGTATCCGAGCCGACCGAGGAATTAGCTGCTGCCATGGTAGCAGACCTGATCGTGGCGCGGACGGAAAAGACCATTGGCCGGGTGGCGACACGGGTCAACCGTGAACTTTCAGGCACGCGAAGCATGTTTACCAAAACTGCCCGAAGTGCTGCCAAAATGGAGCCACCTTTTTTGGAGGCGCTGACCGCCAAGCATGAACGCTGGGGAAATCTCGAGACATGGCAGGCGATCAAAGTGGCTGCGCGGGTTTTCAACCCCGGCTATGTCGCAAATGCTCTGGACCTCAAGGTTAACGCCGATGGCTCGTTCGAGCGTCAGCCTGAAGAGCGGCGCATTCACGTCAAGTTGTTCTGGCGGACGATGGAGATCAGCCTGATCGTGACAATTGCCGGTCTGGTATTGGGTTATCCGGTGGCGTTTTTACTATCCACGCTTTCAACCAAGACCTCCAACCTTCTGCTGATCCTTGTTTTGCTGCCTTTCTGGACCTCGCTATTGGTGCGAACCACCGCCTGGATCGCCATGCTTCAGGGGCAAGGGGTTATGAATGATCTGTTTGTCTTGTTTGGGCTGGCGACCGATGAGGACCGCTTTAGCCTGATCTACAACAAGACCGGTACCTTGATTGCGATGACGCATATCCTGCTGCCATTTATGATCTTACCGCTTTATTCGGTTATGAAGACTATCCCGCCAACTTACGTGCGCGCTGCAAAAAGTATGGGGGCAACCAACTGGACTGCTTTTTGGCGGGTCTATTTCCCGCAATCGGTTCCCGGAATTGGCGCTGGGGCACTGCTCGTTTTCATCCTGGCCATTGGGTATTATATTACCCCGGCGTTGGTCGGCGGACAAGACGGCCAGATGATTTCAAACATTATCGACTTTCACATGCGCAAAAGCCTGAACTGGAACCTTGCCGCTGCCCTTGGGCTGGTGCTGCTGGTGTTCGTATTGTTCCTTTTCTGGCTCTACGACCGATTTATCGGCATCGACAACATGAAGCTGGGATAGAGACATGAGCGAATACGAACACAAATCTTACCGCTATATCCCGCCACGCCCACCAATGTGGTTTAATCTGGCATGGACCGGGGGCTTTGGCGCACTGGTCGGGTTCCTGACGGCACAGGGCAATTTCAGCCTAATGCTGCCCTATCTGGCTGTTGGCGCTGTCATTTTTGCCGTCACGGCTTTTGTTGTCATTAAGGTTACCGAAAATCGAGTACGTGCAGGCTTTGGCACCGCCGCCTTGTTTCTGGCGATCGGATCTGCCCTGATTTCGTTTCCTTACGGCATTTTGATGATCTTCGTCGGATATATCATTGGCCGCATGGCATTGTGGCTTTCTTCGGGAAATTACCGGCTGAACCAGCCACCTTATGCCACAACCGGGCAGGTGCTGTGGTTTTACACATTTCGCACCATATGCGGCGCTATCTTCGTATTCCTGATCACGCCGATCATCATCCTGATCCCACTATCGTTCAACCAGCAACCCTATTTCAGCTTCACTGCCGAGATGCTTTCACTAAACCCCGAAGGGTTCAGCCTGCGCTGGTACTGGGACATCCTGGCAAATGGTATGAGCAATCCGGATGCCACCGAAGGCTGGTGGGCGGATATGTGGAAAAACGCCCAATGGGTCCGTTCGATCAAGAACTCTTTCTTTATTGGCATCATGGCGACCCTGCTTGCAACCGCACTGGGTACGTTGGCTGCAATTGGCCTCAGCCGCTCGGAAATGCCTTGGCGGCGCGGGATCATGGCGATCCTTATCTCGCCGATGATCGTGCCATTGGTTATCACCGCCTCGGGGCTGTTTTACTTCTTTTCAGATGTGGGGCTGGCCAAGACCTATATTGGGCTCATTTTGGCGCATGCCGTGCTGGGTACACCGTTTGTTATTATTACCGTTACCGCCACTTTGGTCAGCTTTGATCAAAGCTTGGTACGCGCGGCGGCGAATATGGGTGCGGATCCGGTTAAAACCTTTTTCAAAGTGCAGATGCCGCTGATTCTGCCCGGCGTTATTTCGGGCGGCCTGTTCGCCTTTATTACCTCATTTGACGAGGTCGTCGTGGTGCTGCAACTTGCGGACGTGAAACAGCGCACCATTCCGCGGCAAATGTTCAGCGGTATCCGCGAACAGATCAGCCCAACCATCCTGGCGGTGGCGACGATTCTGGTGATCATCTCTATCGCCCTTCTGACGGTCGTGGAATTGCTGCGACGTCGCTCGGAACGGATGCGAGGGCTTTCCCCTCAATAGCGCTCTTCCACATGACCGCGCTGATTTAGCTGATGGCGTTCAAAATTCCGGTGGGTAAGGATTTATTCACCAAAATCCGTCATGGCTGATGCAAATGGTGCAGCTGGTCTTGCAGGTCCGAGCGGGCGCGACTAAGACTCTCATGAAACGGGCTTTGGCCCCGACACACAGGAGCAGGCGAAGCATGATTGATCCCCTAGGTCAGTTGACAAGTTTTATCATTCCGACGGTTGAAGAGACGACGTCGCGCGGTTCAATTCGCTATGACATTTTCTCGCGTCTGTTGAAGGAGCGGATCGTTTTCATATCGGGCCCCGTGCATGACGAGATGGCGACGGTAATCGTTGCTCAATTGTTGTTTCTCGAGGCGGAAAATCCGTCAAAGGAAATCAGCATGTATATCAACTCGCCCGGCGGCATTGTTACCTCCGGCCTGTCGATTTACGATACGATGCAATACATTAAACCGAAGGTCTCGACCGTATGCATTGGGCAGGCCGCGTCAATGGGGTCGCTTTTGTTGGCGGCAGGCGAGCCGGGGATGCGGGTATCATTGCCCAATTCGCGTATCATGGTGCACCAGCCATCGGGCGGTTATCAGGGGCAGGCCACTGATATCATGATCCACGCACAGGAAACGCAAAAGCTCAAAGATCGGTTGAACGGTATTTACGTGCAACATACCGGACAGAAGATGAAAGCGGTTGTTGAAGCCCTTGAGCGGGATAATTTCATGGACCCGGCTGAAGCAAAAAAATGGGGCCTGATTGATGATATCGTCGAAAATCGACCAAAGGACGAGGCTGACAAGTAATTCAATTGTCTGGGCGTGATGTTATCGCCCGGAAATTTGCGATTGTGCCTCTTACCCCCGTACCCTAAACTTGGGTGAATATCGGGGGGTAATGCAGGCCGAGGCCGGACAGGACAAGGGCGCGGGCCCAAGGAACAAATTATGGCGAACAATTCCTCAGGTGGTGACAGCAAGAACACGCTCTATTGCTCGTTTTGTGGCAAGAGCCAGCATGAAGTGCGCAAACTTATCGCAGGTCCAACCGTGTTTATCTGCGATGAATGCGTTGAATTATGCATGGATATTATCCGCGAAGAGACCAAATCATCGGGGCTTAAAAGCTCGGATGGGGTGCCGACGCCGATGGAGATTTGCGAAGTTCTTGACGATTATGTGATCGGACAAAGCCACGCTAAACGGGTGCTGTCGGTTGCGGTCCACAACCATTATAAACGCCTGAACCATGCCGCCAAGGTTGGCGATGATATTGAGCTGGCCAAGTCCAACATCATGCTGATCGGCCCAACGGGTTGCGGTAAAACCCTGCTGGCACAGACACTTGCGCGCATTCTTGACGTGCCATTTACCATGGCCGATGCCACCACGCTGACCGAAGCCGGGTATGTCGGTGAGGATGTTGAGAACATTATCCTCAAGCTTCTGCAGGCGTCAGAATACAACGTCGAGCGCGCCCAGAGGGGAATCGTCTACATTGACGAGGTCGACAAAATTACCCGCAAATCCGACAACCCTTCGATCACCCGCGATGTCTCGGGCGAAGGGGTGCAGCAGGCTTTACTGAAAATCATGGAAGGCACCGTGGCCTCTGTGCCGCCCCAGGGTGGGCGCAAACACCCACAGCAGGAGTTTTTGCAGGTCGACACCACCAATATCCTGTTCATATGCGGCGGTGCGTTTGCTGGTCTTGAAAAAATCATTGCACGGCGTGGCAAAGGATCGGCCATTGGCTTTGGCGCCGATGTAAAGGACGACGAAGACCGTGGCGTGGGCGAGGTATTTACGGAACTGGAGCCTGAAGACCTGCTGAAATTTGGTCTGATTCCGGAATTTGTTGGCCGCCTGCCTGTGATTGCAACGCTGACTGATCTGGACGAGGACGCACTTGTCACAATCCTGTCGCAGCCAAAAAACGCGTTGGTCAAGCAATACCAGCGTTTGTTTGAGCTTGAGGACGCACAGCTGACATTTACCGACGACGCCCTCACGGCGATTGCCCGGCGCGCGATTAGCCGCAAAACCGGCGCGCGTGGCTTGCGTTCGATCATGGAAGACATCCTGCTCGATACCATGTTCGACCTGCCGGGATTGGAGAATGTTGACGAGGTTGTGGTCAATGAAGAAGCCGTCGGATCAGACGCAAAACCACTGATCATATACGCCGATGCTGCTAAGGAAGGCGCCACCGCCTAAGCTGAAGAGTGCGTGACCCTTTCAAAATGGAGTCCGGCGCTTTGACGCCAAATCGCTGCTTGGGTCTGGACCTTGGCCCCGGCTTGGGTCATATGTTTCTGGACTGTGAAGGAGGCTAAAATGCGTTTCATTCTTTCCCTGCTGACTTGGTGGCATGCCGAAACCCTTGGCACGCGAATATTCACCTGGCGCAAAGGCGTGCGCGTCGGCGAGGACGAGCAGGGTAACGTGTTTTACCGCACCCGCGACGACAGCCGCCGCTGGGTAACCTTTAGTGGTGAACCCGAGGCAAGCCGGGTCAGCCCTGACTGGCATGGCTGGCTACACCACACTTTTGACGAAAATCCGGCCGAAATGGAATTGGCACACGTGAGCTTTCAAAAGCCACACCATGACAACCTGACCGGATCCGAGGGGGCATATTCCCCTGCTGGGTCGATGCATCAGGCACATCCGAAAGAGCGCCGGGACTACGAGGCCTGGCAGCCAAAATAGGAGCTGCGGGCCATGGCCAGTCACACAACCGAGGTTGTAACCGGCGCCGGCGTTCTGGCAATAGCTGTGGGTTTTTTCCTTTATGCTGGACAGATTACCGGGTTTTCCGGTGGCGCAAGCAGCGAAACCTACTGGGCGTCCTTTCGTTCAGTCGAGGGCGTATCTGTCGGCACTGATGTCCGGCTTTCAGGGGTCAAGGTCGGCGCCATTTCGGCGATCGATTTGAACCCGGCCACATTTCGGGCCGACACCCATTTTTCGGTTGCCAGCTCTGTTGAGCTGCCAGAAGACAGTGCCGTTATCATTGCATCGGAAGGGCTTTTGGGGGGATCATTTGTTGAACTTCTGCCCGGTGGGTCGCCGTTCAATCTTGAACCCGGGGCTGAAATAGAGGACACGCAAAGCTCGATCAGCATTATCAACCTGTTGATGAAGTTCGTCACCAGTGACGGGGATGACGAATGATCCGGACGATTGCGGGCGCGATTGCGGCATTTATATTTCTGATGGGCGGTGCAACAGCGCAGGAAGAGGTCAGTCCCGGCATTGGCGCGCTTTTGCGCGGGTTAGACAAGGTTTCCGGCGAGGCAGTTGATCTGCCAATAGGCACCGGGGAAACCATCGCTTTGGGTTGGCTGCAAATCACTTTAGGCGAATGCAGATTTCCCAGCGGCAATCCGGCTGGTGACGCGTTTGCATGGCTGGTGATACGTGAAAGAAACCAGGAAGTTCCGGTTTTCGAAGGCTGGATGATCGCGTCGTCACCAGCGCTAAGCGCCTTGGATCATTCACGTTTTGACATCTGGGTGATCCGCTGCACAACAGAATAGGCGTCCCCTAAGGGCTTTGCCAGAATATTGGCGTTTACAGACACAGCAATTGAGAGCAAGCGGTGATAGGTAGCCCGATCAACCTCTTTTGCACCTAAACTTGCCAGGTGATCGGTCAGAAATTGGGTGTCGAACAGGCGAAATCCAGAACTACCAAGATGCGCGACCAACCAAGCCAGCGCCATTTTAGAAGCGTCCCGACGGCGGCTGAACATGCTTTCCCCAAAGAACGCTTGCCCAAGTGCCACGCCATAAACCCCGCCAGCCAGTTCGTCACCGTCCCAGATTTCCAGTGAGTGGGCATACCCCCAGCGATGCAATTCCCTGTAACAGCTAAAAATGGCGTCGTTTATCCAAGTCTCATCGCGCTCAGCACAGCCTTTGACGACGCCTTCAAAATCGCGGTTCATGGTCGCCTTGAAGTCGGTTTTCAACATTGACCGCTTAAGTGAGCGCGACAGATGGAAGCCATCCAATGGCAGTACGCCGCGCATATCCGGGTCGACCCAGAATACGCGGTCATCATCGCGGGTTTCGGCCATCGGAAAAATGCCGACCTGATAGGCGCGTAGCAGCAATCCGGCAGAGAGCTCGCCCTCAGGCATCTGCGCTTATTCAGTCCATATTTTCATCCAGCCAGCGTTCAAGCCAGTGGATGTTATATTCGCCCGAATGTATGTCCGCCTCCTGCAAAAGTGCGTGGAAAAGGGGCACCGTGGTATCGATGCCGTCAACAATCAGCTCGCTCAACGCTCGGTCCAAACGCGATAATGCCTCGCCGCGATCACGGCCATGCACGATCAGCTTACCGATCAAGCTGTCGTAGTAGGGCGGGATCGAGTAGCCGTCATAAAGCGCTGAATCCATCCGTACACCCAGACCTCCGGGGGCATGATACTGACTGATCCTTCCCGGGCACGGGGCAAAATTGGGTAGTTTTTCGGCGTTGATGCGAATCTCTATCGCATGGCCCTGCACTTCAAGATCATCCTGGGTGAAAGACATGGGCAGACCTTCCGCCACACGGATTTGTTCGCGCACCAGATCAACACCGAATATCGCCTCGGTTACCGGGTGTTCGACCTGTAGGCGTGTATTCATCTCGATGAAATAAAACTCACCATTCTCAAACAGGAATTCGATCGTGCCTGCGCCGATATAGTTGATACCGGCAACCGCGTCGGCACAGATTTTACCAATACGCGCGCGGGTATTAGCGTCGATAGAAGGGCCAGGGGCCTCCTCAAAGACCTTTTGGTGGCGGCGTTGGAGCGAACAATCGCGCTCTCCCAAATGAACCGCCCCACCTTTTCCGTCACCAAAGACCTGAATTTCGATGTGGCGGGGCGTGGTCAGGTATTTTTCGATATAGACTTCATCGTTACCGAAATTCGACTTGCCCTCGGCGCGTGCTGTGAGAAAGGCATTCTCCATATCTTCAGCGTTTTTGGCGACCTTCATACCTTTGCCGCCACCGCCAGCTGTGGCTTTGATGATGACCGGATAGCCAATTTTTTCGGCCACCTCGCGTGCGGTTTCCAGGTCTGGCACCCCACCGTCAGAACCCGGTACGCACGGTACTCCAAGGCGTTTCATCGTGTCCTTGGCGGTAATCTTGTCACCCATGACACGGATATGTTCCGCCGTCGGGCCGATAAAGGCGATCTCGTGATCTTCCAAAACCTGCACAAACTTGGCGTTTTCAGACAGGAAACCATAGCCGGGGTGGATTGCCTGTGCGCCAGTGATTTCACATGCGGCCACAAGAGCAGGGACAGAAAGGTAGCTGTCGGTGCTGGTGGGTGGGCCAATGCAGACACTTTCATCGGCCATGCGCACATGCATCGCGTCGGTATCGGCGGTCGAGTGTACGGCAACAGACTTGATGCCCATTTCACGGGCTGCACGGATCACACGCAGGGCAATTTCGCCTCTGTTGGCGACCAGGATCTTGTCAAAAACGGGCATGTTCGGCCCCTATTCGATGATCATCAGGGGCGCGCCAAATTCGACCGGGGCACCGTCTTCGATCAGAATGCGTTTAACCTTGCCCGCATGGGGTGCTGGTATCTGGTTCATGGTTTTCATCGCCTCGATGATCAACAATGTCTGGCCTTCGCTGACTTGATCACCGACAGAAACAAAGGCGGGCGTTCCGGGTTCGGCTTGCATATAGACGGTGCCAACCATAGGCGAGGCAACTGCGCCAGGAAGATCTGACGGGTCGTCGCCGGGTGCGGAAGGTGCCAGTGTCGGTGCGGCAACAGGAGCCGATACCGGAGCTGCAGCAGGGGTCACCACGGCAGCCTGAGCCACCACTTGTTTGGCGCGGCTGACGGTCACGTTCAGGCTATCATTATTGCCGTAATTGCGTTTGACACTTAATTCAGTCAGGTCATTGGTTTCCAAAAGCTCGGCAAGCGCCTGGATAAAAGCCACGTCGCTTTCATGGTTTTGTTTCGTCATATTATTCCTCGCCCCGGTTTGGCCTGGTGTTTCAGGCCGCAATGCTCTGACCGCTTATATAAGCGTAACATACGGGCGAGGAAAGGTAGGATGCGCCCAAAAATTCACCAAAGGTCGCACCACCCGGTCCAGATTGCGCAACTGGTCCGAGCTTACCTGATTCCTTGGCATTATGCAGAACAGGGCCAGTGCACTATGAACAAGACATCACATTAAGTGATTACAAAATATCGGTTTCCGCCACTTTTGAAGAATTCTGAGTGGTTCTATCGGATTCTTGGGCGCTTGTGGCCGGTCGAGTTTCGTCTTCGCCCCCGGATCTGACGGCATCGGCATCGCGTTTCTGACCGCGTGAAATCTCCATTCGTGCGATAACTTCTTTCAGGTTCCGTTCGACCTCAAGCAAGCTAACCTCAAATGATGGTGGCGGTCCGGCGGGCCGATCTGGGTCCTTCTGACTTTGGTGCAGCGCTTTTAGACCGCGCGCAAGGGCCGAGTTTTCTGTGTTTTGGCTAAGATGACGCGTATCGGCGCCGGTTTTCCCGGATGTTTCGGTTTCCTTAACACGAGATACGTCCGGTGGTTTGTGAAGCGGCGCGCGCAGCATAGAGGCCACATTTGCGCCCAGATTAGCCGGTGCAAAGAGTTCCATTTCCCAAGCTCCTACCAACAAGGAGCCCCCACGGCACTGAATATATGACAGGTTAGTTGTCAGATGATTAAGCCGCTCAAGAAATCGAAGTTTTGGTTAACTTGGTTTTAACGCCGCGCAGTACATGTGTTCTAAGAAATTGGCTGCTTCGGCGAAACGCGTATTCCCGTTTGTGGGCAAAATGGCGCGTATCTGCACATCGAAATCAGCGTAGTGCTGGGTCGTTGCCCAGATCGAGAAGATAAGGTGGTATGGGTTGATTTGAGCGATCTTGCCTTCTTCGATCCATCCATTGATCACGCTTGCTTTTTCGTCAACCAGTGTCTTCAACGGCCCCGTAATCTCGCCAATTATCCGTGGTGCGCCCTGAACAATTTCGTTGGCAAACAGCCTGCTTTCGCGCGGCAGGCTTCGTGCCATGTCAAGCTTGCGCAGTACATAAGCAATGATCTCTTCAATCGGATCCCCATCAGCTTTCAGGGCCTCAAGAGGTTCCAGCCAATTGTCCATCAGACCCGACAAAAGCTCAGTATGAATCGCTTCCTTTGAGGCGTAATAATAAAGCAGGTTGGGCTTCGACAGGCCGGCAGTTTTGGCAATTTGGTCAAGGGTTGCGCCGCGAAACCCAGCCTGTGAAAAAACCTCCAGAGCCGCCTCAAGTATGGCAGCCCGGTTGCGTTCCTGAATTCGAGTACGTTTGTTTACTTGATTCACGGTGCCCTCCTGCTCCAAGCCTGCCTCTTTTGTTCAAAAAAGACAACGGGACGTTACGGCATTTGTTTCTGAGCCATTGCACCAAAATGTCTGCCGCGTGATAGTAACGCCAACGTAATATGGAGGGGATCATGGTTCATATCATCGGTTGGGGACATACCCGCTTTGGAAAACTGGCAGATCAGGGGCTGGAAGAGCTGATTGTGGCGGCCGGGCAAGAGGCGCTGGCGCATTCCGGCGTGGCCGCGGCGGATATAGACGCGATTTATGTCGGCCATTTCAACGGCGGTATGGTGGGCGAAGGTTTTCCTGCCTCGCTGGCGCTAGGTATTCACAAGGACCTGCGTTTCACCCCGGCAACAAGGTTGGAAAATGCCTGCGCATCGGGTTCGGCGGCGGTCTATGCGGCGCGTGACGCAATTGATGCGGGAAGGGCGCGGGTCACGTTGGTGATCGGGGCTGAAAAGATGACACACCTGCCAACTTCCGAGGTCGCCAAGGGGCTGGGTCATGCTTCATACCAACCCGAGGAAGCAGGGCTGAGTTTCCCCCAGGTTTTTGCCATGTTTGCCCGGGCGTATTTTGATAAGTGGGGTGATAAATCCCATGTTCTGGCCGAGATTGCGGCGAAAAATCACGCCAACGCAATGAATAACCCATTGGCGCAGCTGCATAAAGCGTTGCCGGTGGAATTTTGTGCTGAAGTATCCGAGAAAAACCCAATTGTTGCGGATCCCTTAAAAGTCACCGATTGTTCACTGGTCTCGGACGGGGCCGCGGCGGTTGTTTTGGCCTCGGATGATGTGGCCAAGACAGCCGCGCGGGCGGTGCATATGCGTGCATCCGTTCAGGTCAACGATTTCCTGCCAATGTCGGCGCGTAACGTCGCTGCTTTCGAAGGGCCAAAGCGCGCGATTGCAGGGGCATTAAGGGCGGCTGGAATGGGGCTATCTGACCTTGATCTTGCTGAGGTGCATGATTGTTTTACAATCGCCGAGTTGATGATTTATGAGGCGATGGGGTTGGCCGAGCCCGGACAGGGTGAAAGGGTGCTGGCCGACGGAACCGTGCGCCCCGGTGGGGCGCTGCCGATCAACATGTCAGGCGGTTTGAAAGCCAAGGGCCATCCGGTGGGTGCGACCGGCGTTTCAATGCACACACTCGTGGCGCGTCAGGTTATGGGAGAGGCCGACGATATGCAGGTGGCGGGGGCTACAAAGGGGCTGGTCTTTAACATGGGTGGATCGGGCGTTGCCAATTACGCCACTGTGCTGGAACGTGTAAAATGAACCTAGCCCTGTGGCTTGAACGCACAGCGGCCCTTCACGGTGAACGTCCGGCATTGTTTCTGGGTGAAAAACTGGTGGCGGATTATGCGGGTTTTTACCGCAGGGCAATGGGGCTGGCTGGTGCCCTGGCCGCGTCAGGGGTGAAGCCGGGTGACCGGGTGGCGATGTTCATGAAGAACTGCCCAGAATACCTGATCGCGTTTTATGGCATTTGGGCGGCGGGCGCCGTGGCGGTTCCGATCAATGGCAAGCTACATGCAAAAGAAGCCGCGTTCGTTTTAGAAAATTCAGGTACCAGGCTGGTCTTTGTGACACCTGATTTAGAGTCGGGACTGCAAGAAGTCACTGACATGCCGCTGATTGACGTCAAAAGTGCAGTGTTTTCAGATATGTGCGACGGTGAATCTGCGGCGATCGCCTCGCGCGCCGCGGGTGATCTGGCCTGGCTGTTTTATACATCCGGCACAACCGGCCAGCCTAAGGGCGTGTGCATCACGCATCGGATGCTGGCACTGATGAGCTTTTGTTATCTTACCGATGCCGATCAGGTGCGTGCAGAAGACACAGCGCTGTACGCAGCCCCCCTTAGTCACGGGGCAGGTATTTACAACATGCTCCATGTGCTGAAGGGTGCGCGGCATGTTTGTCCGGTGTCAGGTGGGTTTGATGAACGCGAGATTTTCAAACTGGCCCGTTATCATGGCTCGGTACATATGTTTGCTGCTCCGACGATGGTAAAGCGGATGACTGAAAGGGCCAGAAAAAGTGGTGAGGACGGTGAAGGCCTGCGCTCGGTCATTTATGCCGGTGGCCCGATGTATCTAGCTGATATTGTCGATGCGGTTGATTATTTCGGACCGATATTCACTCAGATTTACGGACAGGGAGAATGTCCGATGGGTATTACGGCCCTTTCGCGTCAGAATGTTGCTGACCGGACCCATCCGCGTTGGCGTGAGCGTGTGAATTCAGTCGGTCGGGCACAATCGGCGGTCGAGGTCGCGATTGGGGATGCAGAGGGTAATTTTCTTCTAACCGGACAGCATGGTGAAATTCTGGTGCGCGGTGATATCGTTATGCCAGGTTATTGGAATAATCCTGAAGCAACAGCCAAAACCATTGTTGACGGCTGGCTTTTAACCGGCGACATGGGGTTCATGGATGAAGACGGTTATGTGACCCTTCAGGACCGCTCAAAGGACATGATTATTTCGGGCGGGAGCAATATTTACCCCCGTGAAGTAGAGGAGGTGCTTTTGGTTCATCCCGATGTCGCCGAGGTTTCCGTGGTCGGGCGCAAAAACGATGAATGGGGTGAAGACGTGGTTGCCTTTGTTGTGCCAAAAGCCGGAAAGTATGTCGATGACAAAGCGCTCGATTCACACTGCCTTGCACAAATCGCACGTTTTAAGCGACCAAAAGCCTATTTTACCCTCTCAGAATTACCAAAAAGCAACTATGGCAAGGTTTTAAAGCGGAATTTGCGACAAATACTGGAGGATATGGAAAATGACTGATCTGACTGGAAAGACAGCTTTAGTAACAGGCTCGGCGCAAGGAATTGGCTTGGCGGTCGCCAAGGCTTTGGCCGCGGCGGGCGCACGGATCGCTGTGCATGGTTTGCCCGGAGAAGCGGCGGCGGATGCAGCTTGTCGCGAATTGGTAGAGGCCGGGGCACCGGACGCGAAATTCTTTGGCTACAACGTTATGGACCCGGCGGCGATTGACGAACTGGCCGAGGATGTCGCGGCTTGGGGCGGGGCGGATATTCTGGTCAATAACGCTGGTATCCAACATACCGCACCGCTGGCCGACATGCCGCCCGAAAAGTGGGAGGCGATCATCGCGATCAACCTGTCGTCGGCTTTTTACACAATGCGGGCTATGATGCCGGAAATGGCACGCCGAGGTTATGGGCGGGTGGTAAACATTGCCAGTGTTCACGGGCTGGTGGCCTCAAAGGAAAAAGCGCCATACGTGGCAGCTAAGTTTGGGCTGGTCGGGCTGAGCCGTGTCGCTGCGCTGGAATATGCAGCACAAGGCGACAAGTCCAAGGGTGGCGTCACCGTTAACTGTATCGCGCCTGGCTGGACCGAGACCGCATTGATCGGCCCTCAGATCGAGGCCCGCGCTGCCGCCCATGGCGGCGACCGGGATGCGGGCATAGCTGATCTGTTGGCAGAAAAGCAACCCTCTCAGCGGATTTCTGATCCTTCCGAGATCGGCGCTCTGGCCCTGTGGTTATGCTCGCCCGTGGCCCACAATGTTACCGGCACCACCATTCCTATCGACGGTGGCTGGACCGCCCAATAGCGGTTATTGAACCATCTACCCGTTTTGGCGCACTGTAATAGCAAGCGTTATGGTGCGGGTAGAATATGCGTAAAGAAAAGGCATTAGAGGCGTATCTTGTCGCCTCGGCTCGGATGGGCGAACGCGCTGCGATGGCGCATCTGGTCCGGTTGCGCGGCCCACGTCTTTTGTCCCACGCCATGCGTCTGCTGGGCGAGGCGGATGGCGCGCGCGATGTCGTGCAGGATGCATGGATCGAGATTTTGCGCGGCCTGGGTGGCTTGCGTGATGATGCGGCCTTCCTGCCCTGGGCCTTGCGCATCGTTACCCGCCGTGTGGCACGGGTGATTAAGCGGCGACAAAAGGACCGCAAACTGGCCGGAGACTTCGCCGCTGAGGCAGAAACGTCGACGCGCGAGGTTGGGATAGGTGCGGTGGAAGCTGTTGAGGTTCGGCGCGCTATTTCCAGCCTGCCACCAAACCAGGCCGCGACTATCGCTTTGTTTTATCTGGAGGATTTAACTGTCACCGAGGTGTCGCTGGCGCTTGATGTCCCGGTGGGAACGATCAAAACACGCTTAATGCACGCGCGTAGAAAGCTGCGCAATATACTGGAAGGAGAAAATGATGGACAAGCTTGATGAACTGATCAGGGAAGCGCTGGAAGGCGAGGATAAACGCATTTTTGAGGAGACTGCAGAGCTTGGCTATTTCGCCTTAGCCATGGGTATCTTCCGCGGCAGGACCGGCTGGGTCAGCTGGGTCGTGATGCTGGTACAGGGGGCCATGTTTTTGGCCGCTATCTGGTGCGCGGTGCAGTTTTATGCGGCAAGCGAGGTATTGCTGGCCGTCAAATGGGGCATAAGTGCTGCGGTTCTGGCGCTAATGGCCGGGATGATGAAGATGAGCCTGATGCCTGTGATGCAAGCGGACAGGGTGCTGCGCGAGCTTAAACGCGTCGAGCTGATGCTGGCCCGAGGGGCCGAGTAGGCCGGACAGGTTGCCCGGCCCGGCCTGACGTTTACTTGTTCATCCGGTCTTTGATCAGATCATCAACCACCGCCGGTTCTGCGAGGGTCGAGGTATCGCCCAACGCATCATAATCGTTGGCGGCGATTTTGCGTAAAATTCGGCGCATGATCTTGCCCGAGCGGGTTTTTGGCAGCCCCGGTGCCCACTGGATCAGGTCCGGTTTGGCGATCGGACCGATTTCCTTGCGTACGTGGTCGGAAAGCTCTTTGCGCAGGTCATCGGTATATTCCTCGCCCGCCATCAAGGTGACATAGGCGTAGATGCCCTGACCTTTGATGTCATGCGGGTAACCGACCACAGCCGCCTCGCTGACCTTCGGGTGACTGACAAGCGCACTTTCCACTTCAGCGGTGCCCATGCGGTGGCCCGAGACGTTCAGAACGTCATCGGTGCGCCCGGTGATCCAGTAATATCCGTCTTCATCGCGCCTGCAGCCATCTTCGGGGAAGTAGTATCCCTTGTGGGCCTGAAAATAGGTGGCGATGAAACGGTCATGATCGCCGTAAACAGTACGCATCTGCCCCGGCCAACTGTCTTTGATCGCCAGCACCCCTTCGGCAACGGTCGTGGTAATCTCTTGCGAGGTCATCGGGTCCAGAATGACCGGTTGGACCCCGAAAAACGGTACGGTTGCAGAACCCGGCTTGGTTGGGATAGCGCCGGGCAGCGGGGTTAGCATATGACCACCGGTTTCGGTTTGCCACCAGGTGTCGACGATGGGGCAGGTACCTTTGCCAACGACTTCATTGTACCAATTCCAGGCCTCGGGGTTGATTGGTTCACCAACAGTGCCAAGGACCTTGAGCGAGCTAAGGTCATGTTTTTCCACCCATTCCGGTCCTTGCGCCATCAAGGCACGCAAGGCGGTGGGGGCCGTATAAAACTGGTTGACCCTGTGTTTTTCGCAAACCGCCCAGAAACGCCCAGCATCCGGGTAGGTGGGTACTCCTTCGAACATCAGTGTAGTTGCGCCGTTAGCCATAGGCCCATAGACGATGTAGCTGTGTCCGGTGACCCAGCCGACATCGGCGGTGCACCAATAGATGTCGCCGTCATGGTAATCGAAGACATATTCATGCGTCATCGACGCCCATAACAGGTAGCCGCCAGTTGTATGAACAACGCCTTTTGGCTTGCCTGTCGAACCAGAGGTGTAGAGGATAAACAGCGGGTCCTCTGCGTTCATTGCAACAGGCGGACAATGGGCAGAAACCTTGTCCATCATTGTGGAATAAGAATAATCGCGCCCTTCCTTCATTGGCACATCTGCCCCGGTGCGCGTAACCACTAGTGTTTTGACGTCGCCACAAATCTCCAATGCAGCGTCCACATTAGATTTGAGCGGAGTGTTTCGCCCGCCCCGCGGGGCCTGGTCGGCGGTGACCACCAGGGATGCACCACAATTGCCGATACGGCTGCCAAGTGCCTCGGGGCTGAAGCCTGCAAAGACAATGGAATGAACCGCACCAATGCGTGCGCAGGCCAGCATGGCATAAGCTGCTTCGGGGATCATTGGCAAATAGAGCACAACTCGATCACCCTTGCCGACGCCCATGTCCTTGTAAACATTGGCAAGTTTTTGAACTTCAGTGGACAGTTCACCATAGGTGATTGCCTTGTCCACCTCCGGGTCGTCGCTTTCCCAGATGATAGCGGTCTGATCGGCGCGTTCTGGCAGGTGGCGGTCTATGCAATTGGCTGAGACGTTCAATTCGCCATCTTCAAACCATTTTATCGAAACGTCCGGGTATTCAAAGGTCGTGTTCTTGATGATGGTCGGGGCTTTGATCCAGTCAAGACGTTTGGCTTGCTCGGCCCAGAAACTTTGCGGGTCCGCCACCGATGCCGCGTACATTTCCTTGTATTTTGCGGCGTCGATTTTTGCATTGGCAACAAATTCAGGTGAGGGCGGGTAGGTAATGATCTCGGACATATTTCTGCCTTTTGATATGCGTGACGTGGGCCGTCAGATGGCCAGATATTCGTGGCGCAGTTCTTCGTTCTCCAGCACCTCTTTGGCGGTGCCATCGAAAACCACCTGCCCGGTGTCAAGAATTACTGCACGGTCTGCAAGTTCCAGTGCGCGCACAGCGTTTTGTTCAACAATGACCGTGGTGATGCCCTGTTCTTTGATGATGTTCAGGGTCTTTTCGATCTCGTCGACGATAACCGGCGCAAGCCCCTCATATGGCTCGTCAAGCAGCAACACCTTCAGGTCACGCGCCAGGGCCCGTGCAACAGCAAGCATTTGCTGTTCGCCGCCGGAAAGTGTGGTGCCTTCTTGCTTGCGGCGCTCTTTGAGGCGCGGGAACAAATCATACAAACGGTCAAGCGACCAACCCACTGGCTCGGCAATCTGTGCGAGTTGAATGTTTTCCTCGACAGTCAATCCCTGGATGATACAGCGGTCTTCAGGCACAAGGCCCAAGCCCGCCTGCGCCGCTTCGTAGGACTTCATCGAGTGGAGTTTCTGATGATCCAGCCAGATCTCGCCATGAGTCAGCATCGGGTCTGCCAGCCTTGCAATTGCGCGCAAAGTTGAGGTCTTACCCGCCCCGTTACGCCCAAGAAGGGCGAGGATTTCGCCTTCCTGTACGTTGAAGGTGACGCCTTGCACGATGTAGCTTTCACCATAATAGGCGTGCAGATCCCAGACCGAAAAATAACTGGGGGCGGATGCGTTGGGATTCTTTTTCATAATTTACTCCGTTACGCTGCCGTTTCGCCCAGATAGGCTTCTTTGACCTTCGGGTGGCCCTTGATGTTTTCTGGCGTGTCTTCGACCAGAGGCGTGCCCTGTGCCAGAACGGTAATGCGGTCGGCCAGCGAGAAGACCACATGCATGTCATGTTCGATAATTGCCATTGTGATGTCGCGCTGATCCATGATCTGTTTAAGAAGGTCGATGGTTTTGTTGGTATTGGCGCGCGCCATGCCTGCAGTGGGCTCGTCCAAAAGCAAGAGTTTTGGCTCCTGCACCAGACACATGGCCATTTCCAGCCGCCGCTTATCGCCGCGTGACAGGGCTGCAGCGTGCATGTTGCGCTTGTCGGCCATGTTGACCTCCACCAGCATTTCCATCGCTTTGTCGATCACCTCGGCCTCGTGCTCGACCGTTTCGAACGGGTGAAGGCGGAATGATCCGTCGCGTTTGGCGAAAACCGGGATCAGCATGTTTTCCAGAACCGAAAGGTCGCCAAATATCTCAGGCGTCTGGAAGACGCGTGAAATACCCATTTGATTAATCTCATGCGGTTTGCGTCCCAGCACGGATTGGCCTTGGAAAAGAACAGAGCCGGTGTCGGGCATCAATTTGCCAACAAGGCAGTTAAGCAGTGTCGATTTACCAGCACCGTTAGGGCCGATGATGGCGTGCACTATGTTCTCCTGAACACTCAGGTTAACATCTGAAAGCGCATGCAGCCCGCCGAAACGTTTACCGACGCCTTTGACTTCAAGAATTGCCATTTGTCAGCTCCTTTACTCGGCCACGTGGGGTGCGGCTTTGGGGTGGTGTTCGGCGTCATCATCTTCGGGTGGTTTCTTGCGAAAGCGATTAGCAATCCGCTGACCGCCTTCGATAAGTCCACCAGGCAGGAAGATCACCACAGCCATGAACATAAGGCCGAGGGTCAAATGCCAGCCTTCGCCAGTAAAGCGTGACAGGATAAAGACGATCGGATCAGCCAGCCATTCGGGCATAAAGTGGAACCATTCATGCAGTACGTTTTCGTTGATCTTCGAGAAGATGTTTTCAAGATACTTGATTGCGCCCGCTCCCAATACTGGGCCAAGCAACGTGCCCGCACCGCCTAGGATGGTCATGATTACCACCTCACCCGATGCCGTCCAGACCATACGCTCGGCACCTGCCAGCGGATCCATAGCTGCCAGCAGACCACCGGCCAGACCGGCATACATGCCCGAAATCACGAATGCCGCAAGAGCATAAGGGCGGGTGCTGAGGCCGGTATAACTCAGCCGCTGTTGGTTTGACTTGGTGGCACGCAGGATCAGCCCGAACGGAGAGCGGAAGATGCGCATGGAAAGGTAGAACATCACAATCGCGATCAAAGCGCAGAAATAGTAGCCGACGTTGAAGGTGAAGACATGGCCCAGAACTTCCCACTTTTGCGAGGTGGACAATTCCAACCCGAAAAGGTTGGGATAATCTGCTGCCCCTTCTCCGTCAAAAATCCGCGGATCAGTGGCGCGTACCTGAAGGCCGGTTTCCCCATTGGTGATAGGGGTCAGGACCGAATAGGCCAGGCGGTAAGACATCTCGGCCATGGCAAGTGTCAGGATGGAAAAATAGATGCCGGATCGACGCAGGCTGATATAGCCAATGACCAGCGAGAAGACGCCGCCAATGATGACCGCCAGAATGATCGCCGGGAAAACATTCAGTGTCAGCAGTTTGAACATCCACACGGCTGAGTACGATCCGACGCCCAGAAACGCTGCGTGACCAAAGCTGAGATACCCAGTGAGGCCAAAGAGGATGTTAAAGCCCATAGCGAAGATGCCGAAAATGGCGACCTTGGCCATAAGGTCGGGATAGCCGCCGTTAAACTGCGCCATCGCTGACCCTTCCGAGAAGGGCTGCATCAAGAACGGGGTAAACAGGGTTAGAAGTACCACGATAATCAGGAATGTGGTGTCTTTGCGGTTCAGTCCAAGCATGTCTTACTCCTCCATCACGCCGCGTTTGCCCATCAGACCACGCGGACGTGTCAACAGGATGATGATGGCAACCAGATAGATGATGACCTGGTCAATGCCGGGGATAATTGCTTTCACCTCATTCATCGAAGCAAAGCTTTGCAGGATGCCCAGAAGGAAGCCGGCGGCCACAGCACCGGGTAGGGACCCCATACCTCCAACCACCACAACGACGAAACTAAGCACAAGGAAATCCATCCCCATATGGTAGTTTGGGGCAAGTATAGGTGCGTACATCACACCAGCGAGGCCTGCGACGGCGGCAGCGACACCAAACATGATCGTAAAGCGCTTGTCGATGTTGATGCCCAAAAGGCCAACGGTTTCGCGATCCGCCATCCCGGCACGTACCACCATACCGAAAGTGGTGAACCTGAGGAAGGCAAAGACACCCGAGATCAACACGGCGGAAAACAGGAAGTATACCAGTCGCCAATAGGGGTAGATAATGGCGTTCGGCTCGAACCCGAACATTACGCCAAAATCAAGTGCGCCGCGGAATACGTCTGGTGCGCCGGTCTGAATAGGGTTGGCACCGTAGAAATACTTGACGATCTCTTGCAACACGATGGCGAGGCCGAAAGTGACAAGGATCTGGTCTGCATGGGGGCGTTTATAGAAATGCTTGATCAACCCGCGTTCCATCACGAAACCGACCAGAACCATTATCGGGATGGCAAAAAAGATTGCCAGTGGTACTGACCAATCCATCAGGGCAATACCAAATTCAGGCCCAAACCAGCTTTCCAGATAAGGTACATCGACCTTTAGCGGGTTGCCAAGGAAGTCCTTTTGCGTCTCGTCAATCACCTGATAAGACAAGTTAAACAGCTTTTGTAGCGTCACTGCGCAAAAGGCCCCAATCATGAAAAGGGCACCGTGGGCGAAGTTAACAACTCCCAAAGTGCCAAAGATCAGCGTCAGGCCCAGCGCAATCAAGGCATAGGCCGAACCCTTGTCCAACCCGTTTAGTATTTGCAGGAAAATTGCGTCCATGACCCTACCCCCGGAACACGTATGATAGTAACGGCAGGGTGGGGATATCCCCCACCCTGCTTTGGTTTTTTAAGTTAGGCTTATGCGCCTGGGTTACACGTACCCAAGCTGGCCTCGTCGCCACCAAACATCGGATGGTTCGAAGGATACTCGACTTGCGCACGCGGGGTGATTTCCACCACTTCCAGCGTATCGTATTGGTTAGTCGGGTTTTCCGCGCCTTTCATGACTAGCACGTCTTTGAAGCACTGGTGATCAGCGCCACGGTAAAGCGTTGGACCATTGCCGAGACCGTCAAATTCGAAGTCCTCAAGCGCTTCGCCAACCGAGCATGGGTTGAACGAACCACCGCGTGTAACGGCATCCGCATAGAGAAGAGTCTGCACATAACAAGTATGGGCTGAATTCGAAGGTGGACGGCCGTATTTTTCGCCAAACGACTTAACGAAAGCTGCGGTGCCCTCATCGGTCAGCTGCCAGTTCCAGTTCATTGAACCGTAAACGCCTTTGATGTTTTCGCCAGCACCAGCAGCCATCAGCTCGGAATACAACGGAACAACGATCTCGAACTGTTTGCCGTTGACCATTTTGTCACGCAGGCCGAACTGAACAGCTTGGGTCAGCGAGTTGATCATGTCACCACCGTAGTGGTTCAGAACCAGCACATCCGCGCCCGAGCTAAGAACCGGAGCGATATAGGACGAGAAGTCGCCAGCGCCAACCGGGGTTTTCACTGTGTTAACAGTTTCCCAGCCGATGCCTTCGGTCGAAGCAACCAAGCTTTCTTCCTGTGTCCAGCCCCAAGTGTAGTCAGCTGTCAGGTGATAGGCGCGACGGTCTGAACCGTAAGCGTTTTTCAGCACGGGTGCCAATGCTGCGCCTGACATATAGGCGTTGAAGAAGTGGCGGAAACCGTTTGCCTTGCGGTCTTTACCGGTTGTGTCGTTCGAGTGGGTCAGACCAGCCATGAAGATAATGCCGGCTTCCTGGCACAGGCCCTGAACTGCGATGGCAACGCCGGACGAAGATCCGCCGTTGATCATCACAACCTGGTCTTTTTCGATCATCGACTTGGCGGATGCGCGTGCTGCATCAGATTTTGTTTGCGTATCGCCCGTGACGAACTCGACCTTTTTGCCGAGAATACCGGTGCCGTCAAGCGCTTTGGAGCTGAAGGTGTTCAGCATGCCACCGTCGCCTTCACCGTTGATGTGGGCAACAGCCAGCTCTTGCGCGCGCAGCTCGTCAAGGCCTTCGTCAGCGTAAGGACCGGTCTGCGGCACGTTAAAGCCGATCTTTACGGTCGAGCCGGTAGGATCGTTGGTGAAAGCGCTTGCAGCACTGGTGAAGATGGTCGGCATCGCCAGACCGGCCCCCATTGCCGCGCTTGTCTTCAGCAATCCGCGCCGTGTGAATCTAGAGTTGGACATTCTTTTCCTCCCTTAAGGTGATGCGCTTATGCGCCTCCACGCGCATATGCTGCTCTTTTACAGAGCTGCGACATTATGGCGGTAGATTTGAAAACCAAGCAACAAGAGCTTTTAATCATTGAGTTTTTGTGTAAAAAGCTGAACAAAAGAAACTTTTGAATTGTAAAGAAGTTTTCAATACTTGTGTGAAGAGGCGGAAATCGCATGAAAAAAACACCTGCCGCAGGTCGGCTCACTGGCACTCGTATTCGCGAACGCCGCCTTGGGCGCGAAGTGCGTCAGTCCGATCTGGCGCGTGCGGTTGGTATCTCGCCTGCCTACCTGAACTTGATTGAACACAATAAGCGCAGAATCGGCGGCAAACTCCTGGTTGATCTGGCGCGCGCCCTTGGGGCCGAACCCGGTGAACTTTCGGAAGGGGCTGAAGTTGCATTATTGGGCCATCTCGCTGCCGCTGCAGGTCGCCAGCCAGAAGCGGGGGCGGAACTTGACCGGGTCGGTGAATTTGCCGGGCGCCTGCCCGGTTGGGCTGCTGTACTGGCGGCGCAGCATGCCCGAATTCGCGAACTCGACAGACTAGTCGAGGCGCTGTCAGATCGCCTGACCCATGATCCCCATCTTGCAGCGACACTACACGAGGTCCTGAGCACCGTTACCGCCATTCGCTCGGCTGTTTCTATTCTGACCGAAGGGGATGAAGTTGATCCTGAATGGCAGGCGCGGTTTTTGCGAAATGTGGCAGAGGACAGCGCCCGGCTAACGGATTCGGCCAAAGGTCTGGTGGAGTTTTTGGAAAGTAACACCGAGGATGCGACCACGCATATTTCCCCGCAGGAGGAAGTGACGGGGTTTCTTGAAGAGCACGGTTTCTTTTTTGCAGAATTAGAACCGGATGGAGGGAACCATTCGAAGGATCTGACTGCGACCATACCGCGCTTTCGAAGCGAGGCAGCGCGCAGCATGGCCGAGGATTGGCTTCGCAGATATCGTTCGGTTGCGGCCCAGTTGCCGCTTGATTCCTTTCGTGAGGTGTGGCGCCAAAGCGGGAATGACCCAGTTCAAACCGCTGGGCATTTTGGGGTTGATATGGCGTCGACACTGCGCCGGGTCGCTTGTATGGGCTCGGATACGCCCGTCGGGCTGGTTATCTGCGACGGTTCGGGCACCCTGACCACCCGAAAAGATGTGCCGGGTTTTGCGGTGCCGCGCTTTGGGGCTACCTGCCCGCGCTGGCCACTGTTTCATGCGCTTGCTCGTCCGACCCAGCCGATCCGCGCAATTGTCGAAATGCCCGGTGATCCAAAACGACTTTTTTCATGCCTGGCAATCTCGCAACCAGATTATAGCGCCGGGATCGACGCAGTACCGGTCTATGAGGCGCATATGCTGATTCTGCCGGTTGAAGATGACGCAGATACCGTGACAGATCCCATAACAATAGGTTCCGGCTGCAGGATTTGTCCGCGACGGGGCTGCCCCGCACGCCGTGAAATGTCGGTTCTGGCGCTGGAACCCTGAGTTGGAGCACTTTTTTTGTTGTTACCCTGAATGTCCGCGCCGGAGGCACTCTATCTGCACAAATCGCGTGCTTGGCCCAGATGGTAAAGCACCCTGCCAGGGGACGATGACAAGCGGGAGCATCGCTGTAGCGAGTGGTGGGCATAATCGGCAAAAAAATAGCCTTCACCAAAATGGCCATGGGGCGTGTCAGCATGGCCTCATCCTGGGTCAGCATTTTCAACCCTTCGCCCGCATGGGCAAGATCGGACCGGTTTCGCCATCATCTGCCAATCCCGCCAATTCGTTCAGTTGCGTGCTCAGGACCTCACGTACCTGTGCGACTTTGTCCGGGCCAAAACGACATTTAAGCTCAAGAACATCATCAGAATGTGGCCCTGAAAACAGCAGTCGATGGTAATAGCTCATATACACGCAAAGATAGGCGGTAACACGTTCAACCCGATCATTTTGCCCTTCTGCCGCTGCCAAGGACAGGCCAAAGCCGTCTTCGGTCACCAGATCAAAGCACGCCTCGACGAGGTCATCCTTGTTGCGGAAATGCTGGTAAAGTGTTGGGCGCGACAACCCGGCCTTGCGCGCCACATACTTAATCGAGGCGCGGCGCAATCCGTAAGCTGAGAACACCGCCTGGGCGGAACGTTTTTTTAAGTCTTTCGATCTGTCATCTGGGCCTTTTTGGGATACAGGCGCTCTTGTGCAATTGCTCCGGGTGCAATTAAACTTGCGTGGGGCGGCCAAACCTCAAGGGAGGTGCTAAGGTGCTTTTGAAAGGGGTCTCTTATGGGACAGATCGCTATTTTTCTGCTGGTAACCTTTGCCTGGAGTTGGGGTCTTTGGGCCGCGCCGGTCCTAGTCCATATGGGGATTCAAATTCCCGATGCCCTTCAGGGCATTGCTGAGGGGGCGGGAAGTTCGGCAGCGTGGGGACCTCTTGTTGGCGCTATTGTCACCGCCTGGCTATCAGGTGGTGTTGGCGCTTTAGGGCAGTTGTTGCGTCGTGGTGTGCAGTTCGGCTTTGCCGCACGTTGGTATCTGGCGATATTCGCCATTTTTCCTGTAATTCTGATCGTAAGCTGGGCCATTGGGTCATTTGGTGCTGGTTCATCGCTGCCTCTGCCCGCTTTCGATGCCCCATTTGTTCTGCCGATTGTCTTTTTCTCGATTCTCTTTCTTGGCGGGCCTTTGCAGGAAGAGTTTGGCTGGCGTGGTACCTTGCTTGACCCGCTACAGGCGCGTTTCGGCGCACTGGCAGCCAGCTTGATAACAGGTGCTGTCTGGGCCGTCTGGCACCTGCCGCTGTTTCATTTTCCCAACGATACCCCCTATTATGACCGGCCGTTTTGGGGGCTTTTGGTTACCACAATGCTGATTTCGGTGCTGTTCACTTGGATTTACAACAATACTGGCCGGTCGATCGCTGCGATGTTGTTGTTTCACACCATGTTCAACTTTTCCCACTACCTGTTTCCAACCCTGGGGGACGATCTGGCTGGGCTTTCGCTATTTGCCATGCAGGGCGGGGCCGCGGTGATTGTGGTCTTGATGTTCGGGGCAAAGCGTCTGGTGCGTGAGCCGAAGCTTTGACAGTGGCACTGGTTTTGGTGATAGTCACCTAGAAGGGCGCGCAATGTCCGGGTAGGTCTGGGGAGGGCCGGATGGGCAATCAGGTATTATTGGTCGAGGATGAACCGAATATCATCGAGGCGGTGGGGTTTATCCTGTCTCGCGACGGCTGGTCTGTTGCGACCCATGCAAACGGGGAAACCGCGCTGACCGAAATCCGTCGGATCGGGCCGGATGTCCTGGTGCTGGATGTCATGTTGCCGGGACGCTCTGGCTTTGAGGTATTGAAAGAGCTACGCCAGGATGCTAAATTGGCCGACCTTCCGGTGCTGATGCTGACCGCGCGCGGGCAGGAGAAAGACCGGATGCTGGCCGAAGAACTTGGCGCGACCCGATTTATGACCAAGCCCTTTGCAAATAATGAGTTGTTGGAAGCGGTGCGTGAGATCGCCGGCCGGGCATCCAAACGGTGAGGCAACCAAAAGAGCCTCTGTTTCTGGCGCGTCAAAGCTATCGTCGGCGCCGCCTGACTGACGCTATTCGGCTGATACCGGTTCTGGGCGGGCTTTTATTCTTGATCCCCGTTCTGAATATGTCAGATGGCACCGGTTCGACATTGTCCGGCTCTATCTATCTATTCGGGTCATGGCTGGGTCTGATAGTACTCAGCGCGCTTCTCGCGCGTCGCATCAACGCTCCTCAATCTGAAGCTAGTGCCCGACAAGACGACGGCCGTGCTTTGGATGGTGACGAGTAATGGTTAGTTTCAATCTGCTGGTTCTGGTTGCTCTTACCTATGTGGCGGCGCTTTTCGCGGTGGCGTTCTGGGCCGATACCCGGGCGCGTAAGGGGCGTTCAAAATGGTTGCGTTCTCCCATCGTCTACACGCTTTCTCTATCAATCTATTGCACAGCCTGGACATTCTATGGTGCGGTTGGTTATGCGGCGCGTTCAGGGTTGGAGTTTCTGACAATTTATCTGGGGCCGACGCTGGTTCTGGTTGGCTGGTGGTGGGTCCTGCGCAAGCTGGTGCATGTCGGTCGGGCGCAGCGCGTCACTTCGATCGCCGATCTTATTTCATCGCGCTATGGCAAGTCGAACCTGCTGGGGGTAATTGTTACGCTGTTGGCGGTTATCGGCACCACGCCCTATATTGCCCTTCAGTTACAGTCTGTTACCCTGGCATTCTCGGTTTTTGCCGCCGACAGGCAAGCCGGTTGGAACCTGCCAGACCTTAATGCAACCGCCTTATGGGTCGCCGCCGGGCTAGCGCTTTTTACCATTCTCTTTGGCACACGAAACCTTGATGTGAACGAGCGTCATTCAGGCGTCGTCACGGCCATCGCGGTCGAGGCAGTGGTGAAACTGATCGCGCTTTTAGCAGTAGGCATCTTTGTGGTCTGGGGGATCGCGGGGGGGCTGGATGAGATCGCCGAAGCCATCCATGCATCGCGCATTGCGACCTGGCAAATGGACGGCGCACGCTGGGTCAGCCTGACTTTCCTGTCGGCAGCCGCTTTCCTCACCCTGCCGCGGATGTTTCAGGTTCTGGTGGTGGAAAACGCCGACGAGCGCCAGTTGGCAACCGCCTCGTGGGCTTTTCCGCTTTACCTGCTCTTGATGAGCCTTTTCGTGCTGCCGATTGCCGTCATCGGTCTGCAAACCATGCCCGTAGGATCCAATCCGGATCTTTTTGTTCTGACATTACCTTTGTCTCAAAACCGCGAAGGATTGGCGATGCTTTCGTTTCTCGGCGGGTTTTCCTCGGCCACCTCGATGGTGATTGTCGCATCCATTGCCCTTTCCACGATGGTTTCAAACCACATAATTATGCCACTCTGGCTGTGGCTGCGCCAAGGTCAGCCTGGGGCCTCGCAATCAGGCGATTTGCGCCAGCTGGTCTTGGTATCGCGACGTTTTTCCATCGGGGGAATTCTTTTGCTTGGCTATGCCTACTACCGGTTTTCCGGCGGCGGCACGGCGCTGGCCGCAATCGGGTTGATCAGTTTTACCGGTGTTGCTCAGGTACTTCCTGCAATGCTTGGGGGACTTTTTTGGCGCGGGGCTACGCGTAACGGCGCGGCGGCGGGGCTGGTTATTGGATTTGCACTTTGGGCCTATACACTTTTTCTGCCAAGCTTTGGCGAGGGCGGGGTGATCAGTGCCCGTCTGCTTGCTGAAGGCCCGTGGGGCTGGCAATGGCTGCGTCCTCAGGCGTTGTTTGGCATTGGTGGTATAGATCCGGTGGTGCATGCGCTTTTTTGGTCAATGGTCGCAAACACGACCGTATTCGTAATCGTTTCGCTGGCCTCTTTCCCTAATCCGCTGGAACGTCTGCAATCGGCACAATTTGTACATGCTTTAGCGCAAAGCACACCGGCGCGCGGCTGGATGGTCGAAGGTGGCGGCGCAGAAGACCTATTAATCCTCGCACAGCGTATCATGGGCCCGGCCGAGGCTCAGGAATTGTTTCAAAATCACGCTTCCCGGCAGGGCAAAGAAGGTTATCTGCCTGACCCCACACCTGATTTCATTGAGCGGCTGGAGCGCGAGCTTGCGGGTTCAGTTGGTGCAGCAACAGCACATGCGATGATCGGGCCGATTGTCGGTGGTGCCGCAGTTTCCGTCGATGATCTGATGGCGGTGGCCGATGAGACACAGCAGGTGTTGGAGTATTCAAACCGATTAGAAGCCCAGTCTGAAGAGCTTTCACGCACGGCACGCCAGCTTTCATCGGCCAATGAGCAGCTTACTCAACTTTCATTGCAAAAGGACGCGTTCTTAAGCCAGATCAGCCACGAATTGCGCACGCCAATGACATCAATCAGGTCGTTTTCGGAGATCCTGACTGAGGCAAAGGGTGTGTTGGAGCCTGAAGAGCGCCGCAAATATGCGACAATTATTCAAGACGAAAGCATTCGCCTGACCCGACTTCTGGACGACCTGCTGGACTTGTCAGTTTTGGAAAACGGGCAGGTAAGCATGGATATGCAGATGGTCTTGTTAAGCGATGTCCTGGACCGGGCCGAGGCGACAACCGCCTCGGTAGTCAAAGAACGTGCAATGGTAATAACCCGGGATCACAGTGCAAGGAGCGTTACTTTGCGAACAGATGCTGGAAGGTTGGCGCAAGTCTTCATCAACCTCATTGTCAATTCAGTGAAATACAACGATGCGGCTAACCCACGTCTGGATATATGTGTCTCGACCCGTGACGGGCAGGCCCTGATTGACCTGATTGACAACGGAAGCGCCATTCCTGTTGACCAACGCAGTGTTATCTTTGAGAAGTTCAGCCGCCTGTCGGATCAGGCTGCGGCAGGAAGTGCCGGGCTAGGTTTGGCGATCTGTCGTGAGATTATGGACAAGCTGGGTGGTCGCGTTGCTTATCTGCCGGGGCAGGGTGGGGCGGCGTTCAGGGTTGCAATCCCTGTTGTAGAGGCGGGCATTTAGGACCGAGAAATCAATGATTTGTAAACCTTAACCTGAGACATTTTCAGGAACCGGGTTTGGATCATTGGTGTATGGCAGATAGTGGCAAAAAAAACGCGATGCGGCGAAAGGCCGGGGCGGGACGTCCGCCACCGGAAATTGGCCGTATGACAGCGATCCGCGCCTTGCGCGCTGCTGTTGCTCAAGGGGCTGAGGAGGCGGTGGAGCTTGTCGCCACAACGACCGAGGTAACCGAAAGCCGCATTACCATTGCTGCGTTCACGGAAAAGCTGCCGGAGAACGCGCTATTTGCCCTGTGCCAGGGTGCGGATGACCAACTTGGTATGGTGGTTCTGGACGATCAGAGCATTGCCGCTTTGATAGAAATGCAGACCACTGGCAGGGTGGTGCCGAACAAAGCAGCGCCACGCCCGCCCACCCGCACCGATGCGCTTTTGTCTACCGGTTTTATAGACCGGGTGCTGTCACTTTTTGAACAGGGCGTGGCCCTGGCCGAACTCAAGGTTGCTCGCGCGGTGAGCGGATACAGCTACGCTTTTTCGCTGGATGATGTTCGCGCGGTTGAAATGACCTTGCCCGACCTTCCATATCGTCTGTTCGAGATGGGCATAGATTTTTCTGAAGAAGCAAAACACGGTCGGATGATGATTTTGTTGCCATATGATGTGGCCCTGCCCGAGGCAAGTACAGATAGCAGCGCATGGCAGGAGGATTTGACGGAACTGGTTCAGTGCACCCGCGTGGAAATGGAGGCAGTATTGGCGCGCAAGGAAATGATATTGTCTGACGTTGCGGCCTTTCAGATTGGGACCCTTTTGCCTTTGCCGCGTGAGGTGGTGAGTAGGATCATGCTGGAAGATCTTAATGGCGGCAACGTCACACTTGGCCGTTTGGGTCAGGCTGGCGGGTGTCGCGCCATCCGCATCGCGCAGCCATGTAGTAAAACGCAGGAGGGAGAAGTTGGATTTGCCACTTCCAACAACAATTCTTCAAATGAAAACAATGCAGAAATGCTCGAAGTGGGTGTGGCTGGCGATAACGGCAGGGCTTTTGCGGAGGTAAATGCAGTTGAACCGGGTGAAGCGGATGTATTGGACATGCAGCCAGACGGTGATGATC
>JAAEUB010000438.1 GCA_024227755.1 Paracoccaceae bacterium
ACTGCTTGTCGACCTTTAGTCCAAGCCAGTGGCAGAACTAGTATTCCGGTATTCCGGTATTCCGGTATTCCGGTATTCCGGTATTCCGGTATTCCGCGAGGGCCCGACAGGGAGTCTTCCGTCAAGGCATTGTTTTAACAATATTTAGTTTCTGCCAGCCCTTAACAAAACTGCAAGACTTTTCTGATTTGTTGCCTTTACGAGCTGAATCGCAGTTTAAAAGCAAAATCGGAGGTTTCGATGAATCTTGACAAAGACGCAGCACTTTCCCGACATTTCAATGCTCTCTCTCACCCGCGACGCGCCCGGATTTTCCGAATGCTCATTGAGCGTCCCGGGGCCGGGAAAAGTTTTGATCACTTTAGGGCTGAAACTGGCTACGCTGCGTCTTCGCTCATCCACCACCTGCGTGAAATGGAACGTTGCGGCCTGATCCGGCGAAAACGTAAGGGACAGGTTGTTGCCTATTTTCTTACCCCTATACCTCTTGTTGAGACCATCGGTGCTGTGCTTGATCTCTGCCGTGCCCGACCGCAAAGTGATCGAAGGGCCGCGTAAGCCATAAAATACCCTTTGGTTCACGAGCTTTAGTCGGTTAGTGTGAAATCGAATTGGGCGAGGGCGAATAGGATGGGAAAACCTCGTTCATCGGCACCGAGCGACCATCGCCCTGAACCAGTCTGACATGCCTGCGCCGCATCAGCCGAGGTTCGGCCACACCTACAGAATGTGCGATGGTCTCAACCTCATGGGTAATGCAGCTGGCATAGGCCGCCACAGCCTCGAACTTGTCCTCTGGCACCAGGCCTTTTTGAAAGCGCGGGTCGTGGGTGGTAATGCCGGTCGGACAAGTGTTCTTGTTGCATTTTAGCGCCTGAATGCAGCCAAGGCTAAACATGAAGCCGCGCGCTGACGTGACGAAATCCGCCCCGGCACAAAGCGCCCAGGCAACATCCCCCGGGTTGACCATCTTGCCTGAGGCAACAAGCCGGACCCGCTCATGCAGCCCGGCCTTGTCACGCAGATCGCATATCATTGGCAAAGCCTCACGGATTGGCATTCCCACCAGGTCAATCAAGGGCATCGGTGCAGCACCGGTGCCGCCTTCGCCGCCATCGATGGTGATAAAATCCGGCGCCCAAGCTTCGCCGCGTTCGCGTATCAGGTCAAAAAGTTCAGCAAATGGCTGGACCGCACCGATCACGGTTTTGAACCCCACTGGCTTGCCGGTAACCTCGCGAATATGGACCACCATGTCCAAAAGGTCGCCCCAGTCATCAATCTCCTCGTGCCGGTTGGGAGATATACTGGGCTTGCCTGCTTCAATCCCACGGATAGCGGCAATTTCGGCAGAGACCTTGGCCGCGGGCAGAATTCCACCTTTGCCCGGTTTCGCCCCCTGCGCCAGCTTCAGCTCGAACATAACGACCTGGGACTGCCCGGCTATTTCACGCAGCTTGTCGTCAGATAACTTACCGTCCCTCCCGCGCACGCCGTATTTCGCGGTGCCAATCTGAAAGACGATCTCGGCACCGCCCTCAAGGTGAAAAGGTGACAGGCCACCCTCACCGGTATTCATCCAGATACCTGCCTTAGCTGCCCCCATCGACAAAGCGGTCACCGCCGGGCGCGACAGGGCACCGTAACTCATGCCGGAAATATTGAAGATCGAGCGTGCATTGTAGGGTTGGCGCGCGCCTGACCCGATCAGCATCGGTTGGGTCCGCGCATATTGATCATGCAAAGGGGGAAAGGCGGCGTTTACGAATATCGGCGTGCCAACCAGCGCCAGATTACGGGTCGATCCGAAGGCAACCATGTTTCCCTGCTCTGACCCCGCACGTTCGATCCAATCACGTTGGGCGCGGTTGAAGGGCAGTTCCTCACGGTCCATGGCAAAAAAATACTGGCGGAAAAACTCACCCAATCCGGTGAACAGACTGCGAAACCTGCCAATAACCGGGTAATTGCGTCTGACAGCATCCCTGGTTTGGAAACGGTCTAAAAAATACAACAAAATTCCCAAAGCCAGCGCCGCACCCAACACGAAAACCAGGCCAAACGAAAGGATTTCCAGAACCCAAATTGTGTATTGCATCGCGTCTGCCCCTGCGCTCCCGGTTGCTGTGTGCATGATTGCTATAATGCACAGAATTGGCCAGTGCTGGTTTAAGGTTCACCAAACCACGTGCACCCGTACGTTACCCGATCTTCCTGCGCTTTGTGCTTTTTGCAGCCTTAGCTGAACTGCCCTTCGGCATCAGAAGATGGTTTTTATTCAGCCGATAACGTTGCACCGTTTCGGTAACTTCATACCCATTTTGCCCGACCCATTCCATGAACAGGTCTTCATTTTCGTTGTCGACTTCCACCAGCAGAATTGGGTGCGCACGCTCCAAAACATTACTGAGCCCGTCCAGCACCTCCATCTCCATGCCCTCCACATCAATCTTGATCATCGCCGGGTCAACATCTTCCAGCAGGGTGTCACCGCGGAAAACCTGCAATTTCCCTGAATCCGGAAGCATTTTTGCGCCGCCCAGGTTGCGATCTCGCTTTTCCATGGCAAAACCACCTTCCTCAGCATCGGACAGGCCGACGCCCAGTTTGGTGAGATCAAACACCTGCTCCAACCCGTTCACCAGAACATTCTGTATCAGCAGCCGGTAAGCAAGCGGATTTGGCTCAAACACAACGACCTTGCCTGCCCCCAAAAACAGCGCCGCAAACAGGGCGTGGTTTCCGACATTTGCACCGATATCTACAAAGGTGCCGCCTTTGGGAAAATACTCCTGCAAACCGCCCAGCTCTTTTCCCTCGTAAAACGCGCCTCGCCGATGATTGCGCTGAATGGGGTCGTTTTCCATGTCAGTACAAAAAATGACTTTCTGATCTTTGATCCGGGCATGGGTCAATGACAGATTGTGACTGTGTACAGGACGGCCCAGCCTGAGCCGTTTCAAGGTCTTTTCAACTTCAGGGGTCATGCTCGGCCTATCGGTAATTCTCAATAGCCCTTCATGACCCGAAATCCTTAGCTGGAGCAAGGAATTCCGGGCTAATTCCCGGAAAGTCATGTGAATGTTGCCAATTTGGGGATAATCGGCCTGAAGTGCTCAGTGCGACTCAAACCAAATGCCCGCCCCGCCGTTGTGGCAGAGCGGGCATTTTCAGTTCTGATACTTAGTATTAATGCACCACCGCATCCTCGGGAGGCTCACGGTGCGAGGTTCCGACCCGATCGCCGATAATCAGCCCTTCGGCCCCGGCATTGACGGTGATCGTATCGCCGTCCAGAACGTCACCGGCCAGCAGCATTTCGGCCAACTGATCCTGCAGGGCGCGCTGGATCACCCGTTTCAGGGGACGCGCACCAAAGACCGGGTCATAGCCTTCATCGGCCAGCCAGGTTTTCGCGCCCTCATCCAGCGTAAGCGTGATGTTGCGTCGGGCAAGTCTTTTGGCCAGCAAGCCAAGCTGGATATCAACGATCCCGTCCATATCGCCGCGGCTGAGACGGTCAAAGATGATGGTTTCATCCAGCCGGTTAAGGAATTCGGGCCGGAAATGTGCGCGTACCGCATCCATCACGTCACGCCGCGCGTCGGCGGCATCGGCGCCGTCCGGCAATTGGCTGAGCGCTTGAGCACCCAGGTTCGACGTCAGGATGATCAGCGTTTGCTTGAAATCCACCGTACGCCCCTGCCCGTCGGTCAGCACCCCGTCATCCAGCACCTGCAAGAGCACATTGAAGACGTCCGGATGGGCCTTTTCAACTTCGTCAAACAAAACCACCTGATAAGGCCTGCGCCGCACCGCTTCGGTAAGCACACCGCCTTCGTCATAGCCGACATAACCCGGAGGCGCACCGATCAGGCGGGCAACCGCGTGTTTCTCCATGAACTCGGACATGTCGATGCGCACCATTGCACTGTCGTCATCAAACAGAAACTCGGCGACGGCCTTGGTCAGTTCGGTTTTACCAACCCCGGTTGGCCCGAGGAAAAGGAAACTGCCAAGTGGCCGGTTTTCGTCATTCAATCCGGCGCGCGCCCGGCGCACGGCGTTCGCGACGGCATGCACCGGCGTTCTTTGACCGATAACACGCTTGCCGATCTCATCTTCCATTCTGAGCAGCTTTTCACGCTCGCCTTCAAGCATGCGCGCGGTGGGAATACCCGTCCAGCGTTCAACCACAGATGCGATCTGTTCAGGCCGCACGGCTTCCTCAACCATGACGTCGCTTTCGTGCGCTTCAGCCGCTTCCAGCTCTTTCTCCAGCCCCGGTATGACGCCGTATGAAAGCTCGCCAGCCTTGCCCAGATCACCTTCGCGCTTGGCGCTTTCCAGTTCGACACGCGCCCGGTCAAGCTGTTCTTTCAGGCCACGCGCACCTTCCAGTTTGTCACGCTCGGCCTGCCAGCGGGCGGTGAAGCTGGCGGATTTTTCGGTCAGGCCAGACAGTTCTTCTTCAAGCTTTTTCAACCGATCCTTTGAGGCTTTGTCGTCTTCCTTTTTCAACGCCTCAGCCTCGATCTGCTTTTGCATGATTTCGCGGTCAAGTGCGTCCAGTTCCTCGGGCTTGCTGTCCACTTCCATCCGCAACCGGCTGGCGGCTTCGTCCATCAAGTCGATGGCTTTGTCGGGCAGGAAACGGTCGGTGATGTACCGGTGGCTGAGTGTGGCCGCCGAGACCAGAGCGCTGTCAGAAATGCGCACCCCGTGGTGCAGTTCATATTTTTCCTTGATACCGCGCAGGATACTGATCGTATCCTCGACCGTCGGCTCGACAATCAGCACCTGCTGGAAGCGCCGGGCAAGGGCCGCGTCTTTTTCAACATATTTTCGGTACTCATCCAGCGTTGTGGCGCCGATACAGTGAAGTTCGCCACGCGCCAAGGCTGGCTTGATCAGGTTGGCCGCATCCATCGCGCCTTCGCTTTTACCCGCGCCAACCAGAGTGTGCATCTCGTCTATGAACAGGATTATTTCACCAGCGGCATCGGTGACCTCGTTCAGGACCGCTTTCAGCCGCTCCTCAAACTCGCCACGATATTTCGCGCCAGCGATCAAGGCGCCCATATCCAAGGCCAGAAGCTTCTTGTTCTTCAGGCTTTCGGGTACGTCGCCATTGATAATGCGAAGCGCCAGACCTTCGGCAATTGCAGTTTTACCAACACCGGGTTCACCGATCAGCACCGGGTTGTTTTTGGTGCGGCGCGAAAGCACCTGCATGGTGCGGCGGATTTCCTCATCGCGTCCAATGATCGGGTCGATCTTGCCTTCGCTTGCGGCCTCGGTCAGGTCATGAGCGTATTTGGCCAATGCCTCATAGGTATCCTCGGCGCTGGCGCTGTCGGCCGTACGCCCCTTGCGCACATCATTGATCGCAGAGTTAAGCGCCTGAGCGTTGACAGCGCCTGCCTCCAGTGCTTCTCGCGCCTTGGATTTCACCATGGCAAGCGCGGTCAGCAGCCGTTCAACCGGCACGAAACTGTCACCAGCTTTCTTTGCCAGCTTTTCAGCCTCGTCCAGCACCTTGCTGGTCTGGCCGTCCATATAAAGCTGGCTGGCATCGCCTGTCACTTTGGACATCTTGCCAAGCTCGGCATCGACGGCCTCAAGCACACGTTTGGGTTCGCCCCCTGCCTTGCGGATCAGGTTGGCGGCCATGCCTTCTTCGTCATCCATGAGGGCTTTGAGCAGATGCTCGGGCGCAAGACGCTGATGGTTTTCGCGCATTGCAATAGTCTGGGCGGCCTGTACAAAACCGCGCGAGCGTTCGGTGAACTTCTCTAAGTTCATAGCATTCTCCTTTTCATAAGCGCCCTTTCAAAAATGCCCGCTATGCGGCACACTTTCCCTGGGCCTTGACTGATAGATGGGTATCTTTCCCAAACATGACAAGGGTCCTGAAGGGGGGGGCAGAAATGTCTAAACTTGAAATCATCCGTGGAAAAAGCAATTGGGGCCAGATCCTTGAGGGGCAATTGCAACATCTTGGCATTGTTACGCTTATGTCGATAGGGGCGATAAGTCTTCTGGCCAATCCCACAGACGCCCCCCGCCTTCTGGGGCTGACGGCATACGGCTGGGCAATTACCTCGATCAGCCTTGCAATCGTGCATCAGGTCATTGTGGCAATCGTCTTTCGGCTGCAACTGCACAGAAACCTGTTATCCCGGTTATTCGGCGACGCCGATATGCGCATTTGGGCGATAGTTTTCCTGCCGTTGCTGGCATCGCGCCCCCTGACCCTGATCATGACCGGTTGGGCTGATACCACACCACTGACGGACGTTCGCTGGGCTGAACTGGCCCTGGGCCTTGCCTTACTGGCACCTGCCCTTTGGGCGATGCATTCAACGCTTTTCCACTTCACCATTCCACGCGCTTTGGGCGGGGACCATTTTCGCGATGAAATTGCCGCCCTGCCAATGGTCAAGAAAGGGGCTTTCGCCTATACAAACAACGCCATGTACGGCGTGGTATTCCTTGGGCTGTGGGCAATTGCACTGTTGTTTGGGTCATGGAATGCGCTGGTCACGGCGGCGTTCCACCACGCCTATATCTGGGTTCATATGTACACCACCGAAGGTCCGGACATGCGCCGTATTTACCAAAACTGCTAAGGATTTCTTTACCTAATCATGCCAAAATAGATGTGGGGTCGGGTCTTGGAAAGGACGCACCCGTTGATAGTGAACTCTGTTGAGCTAAGCCAAACCCGCTTTGAAGCCGATACATCCCGGCACAAAGCCTCTGTCACCCTGAACATGATCGGGGCAAGTGGCGAGGGTTTTAACATCAGCTTTTCATGCCATACGACACAGCCCGAGGAATGCCCGTCGACGCTGGTGCTTTACGGGCTGATCAAACATGCAACCGATCAGGCGCGCAGGATGCCGTTTTTGCGCGGACCAGACAATGCGTTCAAGCTGGATCTTGAAAAAGTCAGGATCACCGCCGCTTGACGGCGGCCGAAAATTCTCTAAAAGGTGTGTGATTCCAATACCATGCCCTGAGGAGACACGCCGATGTCCGATGACCGCCTGATCGTTGCTTTGGACGTGCCGGATGCTTTGGCGGGGCTGGAGTTGGCGCAGAAACTTGGGGCCTCAGTTTCGTTTTACAAGATCGGGCTGGGCATGCTTACAGGTGGTGGCCTGGCATTGGCGCATGAGCTGAAGGATGAATACGGCAAGCGCATCTTTCTGGACATGAAGCTTTTTGACATCGGCACCACAGTCGAGGCTGCGGTGCGCGGGCTGGCGGCGCAAAATCTGGATTTTTTGACAGTTCACGGCGACCCGCATGTTGTGGCTGCTGCCATGCAAGGGGCTGGCGGGTCGGGGATGAAGATTTTGGCGGTCACAATCCTGACTTCGCTGGATCGTACCGACCTGGATGCAGGCCTGATAAAGCCCGGGGATATCAATGACATAACGCTTGAACGCGCAGGTCTTGCGCTTGCTGCCGGGGCCGATGGCGTCATCACATCACCGCGCGAAGCCACCGCGATCCGTGCCCTGCCGGAAGCAGCGGGCAAGCTGATCGTAACCCCCGGCGTGCGTCCGACAGGGGCCGATCTGGGTGACCAGAAGCGGGTGGCAACCCCGGCTGAGGCGATCCGCAACGGTGCCGATCACATCGTGGTCGGACGCCCGATTACACGCGCACGAGACCCACGCAAAACCGCCGAGGCAATTGTCGCGGAGCTGACTGGGGTTTAGGGAAAGTTGGCTAACACTTGGTTAACCAAGCTTGACTGCCCGGGCACATAGCCCGCGAAAAGCTCTGTTTTTGCAAATATGACCACCCCGCAGGGGCCGGTTTTACAAATTCTACGACCCCAAAACAGTGAATTTACAAATATTATTGCGACGTCCAAGAAGCGGTGTCGATTTGTAACGAAGCGCAACAAGGCGTTTCGAAACGCCTTGATTAAGCGGTTTCCAAACCGCTTTCTGGCCGGACTTCAATGGGGTCTCAGATTTCCAAACCCGGCCCACATCAGCGTTCAGTTTTCGTTAATATCAGTGTCGAAATGCTTAACCTGGCCCTTGCGAATGCCAAAGACCCGGCGCATCACCACCCAGGACACAAGCGCCACGCAGGCGGCAATGACCAACAGCCACGGCAGGCCGGTGACAAAGCCCAGCGCGATCATCATCCCGACCACAGCGGCACCGAAAGCGAAACCGAGGAAGATGAAGCCGGGTGCCAGAACTTCAAGGATCGCCAGCCCGAGGGCGGCCGCGATCCAGACCCACCAGATATCCCAGATCATGACAATTTTCCTTTCAGCAGGGAAAAGGCGTCACCGAAGGCGTCGAGTGCAGTGGCCGGCAGCAGTATGGTTTGCTTGCCCTCGCCCTCGCCTAAGGAAACCAGCGCTTCGACCTGCTTCAGGGCGACTTGGTACTGCGCTGCTTCGATACCGTTTTCCTTGATCGCCTTGGCGACAACTTCGGTTGCGTAAGCCTCGGCGTCGGCTGTGATCCGGCGTGCCTTGGCTTTTTGCTCGGCTGCGTACAATTCGGCCTCGGCATTGAGTTGAACCGCACGTTTGGTGCCCTCAGCCTCGGTCACCGACGCACGCCGCGCGCGTTCAGCGTTAAGCTGTTGCAGCATGGCGTCGCGGGTGGCCTGATCGAGGTTGACGTCAAGGATTTCGGCCCGCGTCACCTCGATGCCCCAGTCGTCCACTGCATTCGCAACCTGTTCTTTGATCTTGACGATCAGTTGCTCGCGGTTTGACTGCACCTCGTCCAGCTCCATCTCGCCGATGCCAGCACGCACAATCCCGGCCACGGTGGTGGCAATCGCCGCATCAACGTCACGGATCCGATAAACGGTTTTTTCAGGTTCGAGGATGCGGTAGAACACCGAGGTTTCGACCTGCACCAGCACGTTGTCGGCGGTGATGGCATCCTGGTTGGCCGAAGGCAGCTGACGCTCGAGGATCGACACTTTGTGGCGCACCCGGTCAAGGAAAGGAACGATGAAGTTGATCCCTGGCCCCAGCACTTTTTGCAGCCGGCCAAAACGCTCGACCACATGCTTTTCCGATTGCGGTACGATGCGCACCCCCAGCCAGATGACAATGATGATAAGTGCGGCAAGCAAAAGCGGCACGATATTTGAGCCCAGAAACTGCGCCAGAATATCTTCCATGTCGGTGTTCCCCTTTGAAAATTTGTAACTATATTGTCGAGCTATATGGGCCGGTACGAGTTATTTTTCAATCCCCATTGCATCCAGACCAACCCGTACCATGGCCGGAAAATGAGGTACTGCCATCGGGTGCGATATGAACCAGTCAGGCGTTACCAGCCGCCATTCCTGCCCTTCATCGCCAAAGACAATATCACCCGCCAGTTCCTGCGACAGGTTTGCGCCAAAATAATAGCTGAACCCGCCCGGGCGCTGGACAGATGCGCTTTGTTTTTTCCAGATCAGGTTTTCTTGCGTTAGCTTCAGCCCAAATTCTTCCTCCAACTCGCGCAATATGCAGTCCTCGGGGCTTTCCGGCCCCTCGCGCCCGCCACCGGGCAGGTCCCAGTGACCGGGAAAGGGAATGTCCGGGGTATCGTCGCGCAGCATTGTCAAAAGCTTGCCCGCAATCAGTAAAACCAGCTTTGCACCGCCAA
>JAAEUB010000439.1 GCA_024227755.1 Paracoccaceae bacterium
AATGCCTGTGCAATATCCTCGGGCGACAGCATCCGCGTCCCCGCCCCCAACCGCGCCTGCATTTTCTGATCCGCTCGTAATTGATCCGCGCGCGCCTGATCCCCCGCGAAATACAAATAGCCAAACGGGTGAACAAACACCTCAGGCACCCGCGCATCGCCCATTTCAGTGCTGAAATCCCGGACATACTTGGCCGTAAACTGGGAAACTCGCACGTTGATCTCGCTGGAAAACTGCTGCCGCATACATGAGTTCGAATGCGCGGTCGAGCTTTTTTCATAGCTCAGGTCACGCTCAATAACTAAAACTGATCCGCCAAAACCCGGGTTTTGCGACAAAAACCACGCCACCGAGGCCCCCATCATAGCCCCGCCAATGATCACAACGTCATAATTGCGACGCCTGGGCATATTCGTAATGGGTGGCAGTTTCATTTCGGTCCCAAAGCTGATTCCCAACTGCGGAGAGAAAACAATATCGCCGCGAAGTTTTCCAGCCTTCCCTCGCATCAATCGACCAAAAAAAACGGCCAGCGAATTAGCCTAGCGCACGTCGGCATGGGATTCCCCTCCCCGTAAACTATTAGTACCGGCACATCTGTGCGATTACAGCCGACCAGCCCAAACGTCATCGGCCCAAGGGTTTGCGGCTAAAGCTCTGCTTCCCACCCGGCCAGTTGCTCCCAGATCAGGCTGGCCAGCATGTCAACCGAGACCTGACTGTCATTCAGGCAGGGAACGAAGGAAAAGTTCTCTCCTCCGGCCGCAAAAAAGGTATCAGCCGCCCGCATCGCCACCTCTTCAAGTGTTTCGATACAATCGGATGCAAAACCCGGGCTGACCACGGTCACGTTCCTGATCCCGTCCCTTGCGAGCGCAACCAGGCTGTCCTCCAGATACGGTTTCAGCCATTCCCGGCCAGCTGGCCGCGACTGATAAACCAGTGGCATCTGCGCTTGATCGCGCCCCAGACGCTCGCGCAGCAAAACAGCGCTGCGTTCGCATTGCGCCTGATAGGGATCGCCCCTTTCGATGAAATCCACCGGCAATCCATGAAACGACAAAAGGCAGCGCTCGGGCTTCCAGCCCAGCCCGGCTTCGTGCTGACGGATGCTTTCAGATAGCGCGTTAATATAGGCTGGGTTTTCGAAATAGGCAGGCATGACGCGAATGGCCGGTTGAACAGTCATTTCCCGCAATGCCCCATAAACTGCATCCATCGCCGAGGCGGATGTTGTGGCGCTGTATTGCGGATAAAGCGGGAAGATCAGCACTTTGTCACATCCGGCGTTGACCAGCCGTTTTAGCGCCGTATCAACAGGGGGCTTGCCATACCGCATTGCCCAATCGCACATTATACGCGGCTCGGCGCCATATTCCTGCACCAGTTTATCAGATTGCGCTCGTGTAATGGTTCTGAGCGGGCTTTCGTCCCTTTCGCGGTTCCAGATCAATTCATATGCACGCGCCGATCTACGACTGCGACGGGGGATGATAACGCCATTAAGCAACAGCCACCAAAGTGGGCCGCTTTTCGCGATCACCCGCTGATCTGACAAAAACTGTCTTAGATACCGCCGCACCGACCGCCTGTCGGTGCCGTCGGGCGTACCAAGATTGATCAGCAAAATACCAATCATCGGCTTCATCCGTTTCAGTTCAGATATTCGCGCATGATGGACCCGATCAGGCACAAAAGCAGCCCCCCCGCGATCAGCACAACTGGCAGGGACAGCAGTTCAAAACCACCGCGCCATGACAGCATGGTGTTGAGTGAACCCAGGATGATCAGCATCACACCAAACAACCGGACCACCGCGCCGCGGGTGTTATGGCCTTCCTGTTTGTCCTCAAGCGGCGTCATCACGCGCCTTTCTACCCCGTGCGGCACCCTTGGCACCCCACCAGATCAAAACAAGGAACATCAGCAAACCGGCCAACGCCCCATAGAAAATAGGCTTCATGCTGGGCGCGGGTTTTAATTGCAGCCAATACCAGGTGGTCATCGAATGCCCGGTACCAGTTTCACTGTTTGAGCCATCCCATGCAAAGAATGAGATTGGCACAAAACGACCTTCTTCAAATTGCAGGTCTGTCTCAGGTGCACTTGTTCGCAGGCTGCGGGTCATCACCACACGCCAGGTTCCGTTCAGGAAGCTGCCGGTTGCCTGGAAATCACCGCTATCACCGCGAGGCTGCTGGTCCTCGATGCCCATTGCGTCGACGATACCGGCGCTTTCAGGTTTATCAGTGCTGCCGCTGGACCAGCGCCACAGGTTGACCGGATCAGTTCCATCGCCCATCAGGAAATACGGTTTTTCCATTCCAGTGGGAATTTCACGCGGAAGCTGGATTGCCACCGCATCCTCATAAAGCTCGGCGTCAGCGATCGAGGCAGCTTTGGCATCACCCGGAATAGACTTGGTGCGGTCGTCCCACTCAAGGTGAATGGCCACCTTGGCATCATCATAAAGCGCGCGCACGGTAATGGTGTCATTGGCGGTGGTGAAAAAGCGTTCACCACCAACAATCTGCGGCACCATCATGAAGGTTGAGCTTTTCAGGCTCGCCCAAATCTCGTCATCAGGCGTTGTTGGTAACGCCCCTTCGGCACGGGTGCCCTGAACCACGAAGTTGGCCGGGTTCACCACTTCTTCGGTCTTGGCCAGCGAGGCAACATAATTGGCCACGTTCCAACGTTCTTCGATTGTCAGGCTCTTATTGCTGGCAGGGTCGGCGAAAGACGGCATTTGCGTGGTTGGAATACCAATCGAAATGCGCGCGAAAATGTCCCTTGGGTCATTCGAGGCTCGGAAGGTCCACGGCTTTGTCAGGTTTCGCGGCCAGGTGCGATCACCGTTATCGTCGCGCAAGCGCTTGATGCCATCGCCTCTGCCCTCGGCACCGTGGCACTCGGTACAGCGGTCGTTTTCTTCAAACAGCACCCTGCCCGCCGCAATGCTTTCGGGCGAGCTGGCGACCTGTACGCCGAAATCGGTCTGGGTTTCAGGCTCGTCCTCAAGCTCGGCAAAATATTTGATATAGACCAGAACATCCAGAATATCCTGCTCGCTCAGCATATCACCCCAACCCGGCATGGCGGTACCCGGCATACCGTCGGTGATCATGCGGATCATATCGCCGTCGTTGGGCATGTCCGCATCAAAGCCCGAGGTGACGAATTTATAAAGCCCAAGCGAAAAATCCCTTGGCGGCGGATTCAGACGCTCGGCCGCCGGGCCAAGCCCGTCACCGTCTTCGCCGTGGCATTGCAGGCAACGCTTGATGTAAATCTCTTCGCCACGATCAAGGTCGCCTTCCTGTGCTAGCAACGCACCTGCCGTAAAAGACAGGAAAAAGGTCAGCGCGAGCGCTTTTAATACCCTAATGTCCAGCATCGGCTTCCCCCCATGAACGCGGCTCGTGGCCGGTATAGTCGTAAAGGAACAAAATCACTTTCCAGACCTCATCCACGCTCAGGAAATCCTGCCAGACCGGCATTGATGAAATCCACGGTGCTGCCTCCTGCGGTAATCCCGGCCCGCCGGTGGTGATACGCCAGAAAAGATAGCTTTCCTGCAATTGCGCAATTGTGCCGATGTCCTGGAAATTAAGCGGCGTCGGGTTCAGCCCTTCAGCAAATGGGCCCTTACCGTCAAGCTTGTCGCCATGGCAGTATTGGCAATTCATGATGTAAACCTCGGCGCCCTCAGCTACGTATTCGGCAAAAAGCTCCGGGTCATCGGTTTGCGTGTGGCGAAACGGATTTTCCAGCGTCAGCAGATTTACCCGATTGCCATAGATCTTTGCGGTACTCGGCGGGGCTGGGTGGATTGTACGCAGCTCGACCGGGGCCTCAAAACTGGGCAGCGTCCTGCCGTAAACATTGTAACCAACCGCAATCGGGATAATCAGGAACACCAGATTGCGAATGAAGCGGAAACGCGGCTGTTCAACCATCGCCTTGATCGGTGCCACCAGTTCGTGCGCACCCTGTTCGTCGAAGGTAAAGACCATGAAAACCCCGGCAGTGGCAAAAAACATGTACATGGTCAGCAGGCTACGCGGGATAACGGCACCAAGGATGTAGTCGAAAACCACGATGAAACCGTAATAGACGAAGACAAGCACCAAAACGGCCTGCAACAGTTTGGGAATTCTCATGACCGCGCCCTCATTTCAACTGGCTCAGGAAATCGACCATGATCTCCAGTTCGATTGCGTAAATTTGTTCGCCCATGTCGTCCGGCATCATGCCTTCATCAAAGCCCTCCGCAATGTCGGCATTTGGATCGAGGATTGCGCGGCGAATGTATTCGGCGTCACGCGAGGCGCCGATGGCAGACAGGTTCGGGCCAAGATCGCCGGCCTCTTCGCCAATCGTATGACACGCCTCGCAGGCAAATTCGTCAGCAAGTTCCTGAAAAGTAGTGAAGGGGGCACGCGGCTCACCCGAGGCCACCTCGGCAGGTTCTTCTTCGGGGACCTCAACGTCTGTGGGAATTTCCACTGTAACTTCCAGCCCGCCTTTGTCCTGCAGATATGCGATCACCGCCGCCAATTCCGGGTCAGACAAAGCAATCGAACCACCAGAGGTCGAGGGCATCGGGCTTTCTGTATCATCGCTGCCTGCCTTGCCGAACCCGACAACCACATAGGCCGACGGGTTGGTCAGGCTTTCGCTCAAGTAGCCCTCAATATCCGCGGCATCTCCGGCGTAGCGATCATCATCCAGTCGCGCTTGGGCATTGGTGCCTATCTGGCCCAAATCCGGGGCGCGACCCAATGAATTGTGGCACAAGGTACAGGTGCCCTTACCGTTGAAAATCCTGTCGCCCAAGGCAATGAACTGCTCCATGTTCATCGAACCAAGGTCAATTACCTCTTCAACCGGTGGCGGCGCAGGTTCAATCTGCGGAATGCCCAGGTTTGAAAACCCGGCAAAAGCCCCGATTGTCAAAAGCATGAAGCTGATAACCGTAAGAAACTGACGCATCCTGCCTACTCCTTCCAGTAACCAGAGGGCAGCGTTTTAGTGCTGCTGACCTGTGCGATCCAGAACACGAAAATCACCATGGTCAGGAATATTATGGCCGCGATTGACACCACGTTGGCCGCGTAGCCAAGGGTTGGTGTGAAGGCGTCTGCGGAATTATCGCGCATGATGTCAACGACGTGCCAGTGCTGGCGGATACCCGAACGGATATATCCCATCAGCCCCATCAGCCAAGTAAATGCCACCGCCAGAAGGAACAGGGCATATTGCGCCCGGTCCGGGATGCGTCCCCAATGTAGTGGGCCGACATCCTTGGCACCGCGATAGATAAAACTGTCCAGCACCAGGCTGGTCACTATAACCACAAATGTGGTCATAACCTGCGGGATCGAGGCCGCAACCTTGTAAACGGTGTTGGTGAAATAGCCGTGGTAGATCCCCAAAAACAGAATATTGGCTATACCGGCCGCGAACAACGCGACCTGGGCAATATTGCCCGCCCGCTCCCACCGGACCACCGCCACTTTGTTTGAGCGGCGATAAAACAGGAAGCTCAGGAAGGTGAAGATGATCATCGTGTTCACCGCGGTATTCTTTGCCGGCATGATCCCAAGCGGGCCAAGGATAGAATGGTGCGGTCCGCCCAGAGCCTTCAGTTCGGAATTGGTCAGCACCAATGTGTGCGGCGTGAACCAAACCAGAAACGCACCAATAAGGACAATGGCAATATATTTGATATATTTGTGATAGCGTTTTGCGCCATCACTGCGCCCCATACCGCACCACAAGTAATAATTGGCCGACAGAAACAACGCCCCGATCAGCACCGCCTGAATGATAAAGAGCCAGGCGAAGATACCTCCCATCAGGGTGATGCCCATTTGCTGGCTGTAGGCATAGATTTCTGCAGCCAGATAATAGCCAGCGAAAGGCAGAGGCAGCAAGGCGCAAATTGCGATGAAATTGGCGTTATAGCCCATCCAGTCGTAATGCGCCTTTTCGCGGTCAGTGCCAGCGGTCAGGAACTTGAACGCCGCGTATGCGCCGACAATCGACCCCCCATAGGCAATGTTTGCCACAAAGCGGTGGATGTTGATCGGGTTCCACAGGAAGTTGTGGATGGCAGCCCAACTATCGCCTGAAAACACCCCGGCCGCGTCAACGCCAGCCGGGCTCATCATGAAGGTCAGCCACGAATTTGCCAGCAGCATCAGCCCTGTGCCGACTGCATTCAAAAGCAGGCCAAGGGTCAGGTGAATCCATTTGCGCACCCCGCCCTGCAGCCAGTGCCAGCCGTAATAATATAGATACAGAACCGCGCTTTCAGCAAAGAAAAGCAGCGCATAATAGAACATGCTGTCACTGAAGATCGTCGACAGATAGCCAAACAAATGTGGATAAAACAAGATCAGCGCAAATAGCAGCAGCCCGCCCAGAATGGCGGTCAGGGAATAGGCGGTGATCGAGACCTTGATGAACTCATACGCCATATCATCATAGCGCTTGTCGCGCGTGCGCATGCCGATAACTTCAATGATAAAGACAAATATTGGAACCGCCAGCACAAAGGCGGCGAACCACAGATGCAACTGCGCCACGATCCAAACCACCAGCCTGCCATTAGCACCGGCCACACTGGGGTAATCGGCAGCTGTGGTTACCGGTGCCGGTCCGTAGCCACCCGTTGTCGCGGCCACCTCTTCGCCAGCCGCGAAAGCAGCCGACAAATCAGTTCCGCCAAAAGCCGCCAGCAGGCCCACGACCAGCGTGGCGAGAATTCCGTATGAAAGCAATTTTTTGTTCGTATTCACAGGCTTACCCTCTGATCATCGCCACGCGGGCTTATTTGTGGAAGAACAGGTCCAGGCCCTGCATTTCCATCAGCGTGACATCCATGATGTAAAATGCGAACCCAAAACATGCCGAAGCTATTACAAAGGTTAGCAACTGATTTAGAATGCTCATACGTTTCCCCCCGGGGCTTTTCAGACTGTTACGAACCACCAGAAAACCCGGATGATTTCCACCAGAACGACAATGAAAATAAATGGCCCGACCCAGGCCAGAGGATGTTTTCGTTTGCGTCTACGAACCATAAAACACCTTCCCGGTAATGGACGCCCCTGCGTATTCGTTGTAGACAGGAGCGACCGCATTTTTCACAAAGCCGGACGGAACAGATATGCCAGCACCCAAGAAAAAACGCTTAGTCGATGTCGTTATCTTCATGGGATTGGCGGTGAACGCTGTTGTCATCCTTCTGATCCTCTATTTCTTCGTTCTCTGAACCAGACTGGATCAGGGCCCTTCGCAGGCACACAGCACCCGCAGATAACCGATCAGCCCAGTCACCTCATCCTCGGTCAGGGTTTTGCCCCAGGGCGGCATCATCGGTGATTTCGAAACTGCAGGACCACCATCCATGATGACGTTCCTGATATCCGCATCAGTCAGCTTTGCCATCTCGGTTGCGTCCGCAAATTTTCGCGGGGTAACCGGGAAATCCTCGGTAACGTTGGGACCATCGCCGTCACCGGTCAGCCCGTGGCACTGGGCGCAATAGAACTTATAAACCACCTCGGTTTCGGAAGCCCAGACAGGTGCGGCAAGCTGGGAAGACAGGGCGGCAATTGCCGCAAGTTTTGTTATCTTTTTCATGATTATTCTCCCCAATCCTATCGGCCGAAGTTTGCGACATACGAGGCCACATTGGCCATGTCTTTGTCACTGAGCAGGCCAACGAAAACCGGCATCATCTTTACCGGTTTGAATGTTTCAGGCTGTTGCAGATAGGCCAGTATCCAGTCCGGGTTGAGCCTCGCGCCGGCGTCAACAAGCGATGGACCCGTTCGTCCGCCCATAATATCGCCTCCGCGACCTTCATATTGATGACAGCCCGAGCATGGCATTTTCTTGGTGAAAATCTGCCGCCCTTTGGCGTTTTTCTTCACCCGCACCACGCCCTCTTCGACCACGCCTGAAGTCAGCGTCATCAGGAATTCAGACACGTCCGCCGCGTCACCTGCATCCAGCGCCGGGTGGTCGCCAGGATTTTCGTCCGTCAGCGAGTTGAATTGCATTGGGCGGATTGGCTGTGGATCGGCAAGCCACGCAGTCAGCCATTCGGCGACAAATTTATCGCCTGCATACCAAAGCTCAGGACCCGTTTTAGCCAACTGGTCCTCGATCGTGGTCTCACGTGCCGGACCTTCGGTATAGTGGCAGGCCACACAATCCTGAGCTTCAAATGTTGCCTGACCCGCAGACGGGTCGGCTTTGCTGGCCGTGGCCGCCGTCATCAGGCAAGCGGCACTTGCCAATAGTGTAAGCTTACGCTTCATTATAGGTCTCCCTGTTCGTTTATCCATGTTGCCAAGGTCAGGCCTCGGCTTCCTCGTTTTCTTTTGCGTTGATGGTTTTACGGGTCAGCCACAATCCCAAAGCACCCAGCACCAGGAAAGCAAGGACAGTGTAAATATAAACCTTGCTAGGCGTCGGTGCCTCAAGGAATACAAAATACCAGCTGCTCAGGCTCATGATCCGCCCGTGTTCGCCGTTCGACCCGTCCCAGGCATTAAGTGACATCGGGATGAATATACCGGGCGCGAACTGTACATCCGCCTTGTCTTCAGTAACCAACGGTCGCTTCATCACGACGCTCCAGCGTCCCTGATCCCACGATGCCCCACCGGTAACATTCTGGCCCTCTTCGGCCTGCGGTTTGATCGCCTGTTTCCAGCCACGAGCGTTACCTTCCGTGGTGCCGCGTGCACCTGCTTCGACTTGATCCGCCATCCAGACCAGAAGATGCACCTGATCCGAGGTTGAACCGCGGAAGAAATGCGGCTTGGCAGTGCCATTGGGTGGCTTCACCGCAAATTGCAGCGCGATGGCATCGCGGAAAGTTTCCAATGCGCGCGGGATCATGTCATTGGCTTCCACATACGAGTTAAAGCCGCCAACCTGCATCAGTTCCACCGGATCAAACTCCTGACCCTCATCGTGGATCACGTCTTTGAACGGGTCATCCCATGTCAGGCGGAAAGCGATGTCTGTTTTATTAAAAAGCGCCTGCACCGTAACCATCTCGATCGAGGGGTTCTGCCAGCGCGGGGCGGCAATCACCTGGCCGGTCAGGCGAACGTCCATCGGTGCGGCACCGTCCCACATTGCATCGGCTGGATTCTCGGGCAGATCCCCGTCGACGAGTGCCGCTTTCAGGGTCTGGTGGCTGGTCAGGTCGTGTTGCAGTGACTTGATGTAATTGGCCAGATCCCAGCGATCAGCCTCATCCAGGGACTTTACAAATGACGGCATTGGCGTACCGCTGATCCCCGAGGTGAAGCGCATATAGATGTCTTCAACCTCACCGCCCGCCTTGATCTTCCACGGATGGGTCACATTGCGGATACGGATGGGAAATCCCCAGTCATCCTCGCGAAACTCTGCATTACCATCCCCACGACCAAGCATCCCGTGGCACGACCAGCATTTAGCACGCTCAAACACGTCGGCCCCGCGGGCAATGGTTTCGGGTGTGTAGGGGGCTGGGTTGTCGGGTAGGGAAATGACCAGACCGTTTGCTACCGGGTCAAGATCCGGATCCTCAAACTCATACGCAAAAGTTTTGATGTACGAAATAACCTGCCAACGCTCTTCCTCGCTCAGACCGTTCTTGATGAGTGTGTCGTCAAAGGCCTGCATCGCGGTACCTGGAAGACCACGGCTGACTGTACGAAAAAGGTCGTTGTCTGTCGGAAGCTCGCCCGAATGGGTGGTGCGGAACTTGAAGGTGCCAAGAGTGAAATCGCGTGGGCGTGGGTCAAGGTAATTGGCCGCTGGGCCATTACCATCCCCCAACAAGCCATGACAGAACGAGCAGCGTTCAATATAGATACCGCGCCCGGCCTCGACAAATTCTTCACTAGCTTCAGGCATCGGGGCCGCAGGTATGTTTGCCGCGTTAGACTGCGTCGTAAGGGCGAACATCGCACAGGCAGCAAGTGCACCGGCTTTTATCATCTCAGGCAACTTCATTATTCATGCCCCTCCGGAATTCGAGGCGTCTTTTGTGCCAGGTTGTATTCAGCAAGAATGATCTTCCATCGCTGCTCTTCCGTCAGCGATAACTTCCACTCAGGCATGGCGCTATCCCACGGGGTCGCCTCGGTCGGCAGGCCCGGTCCACCATTTGTCACCCGCCAGAAAGTGTAACCCACAACGATGGTTTCGACCGTACCGTTATCGGTAAAATCGATCGGGCGCAGCTTGAACCCGTCGGCCATCGGCCCGTCGCCCGCAACACTGTCACCATGACAGGCCCGACAATTCATTGCGTAAAGCGCGCGGCCTTCGAACAGGTCAACCTGATGTAAAGCGGCGCGCGCAACCTCATGATCAACCTCATCAGCCTCTAGCTGCGCCAGGAACGCATCAATCTTGTCATTGGCGAAAAACTCAAGCACATGATCCGGATCCCATTCATCAACCCAATACTCAATGTCCTCTTGCACCTGTTCGATGAATACAATCTCGCCTGATTTCGCCTGTTCGATAAAGGCATCCACATCAGCGTCAGAACGGTGTTCAAACGGATTTTCCAGCGCTTCAAAGCTGACTGGGAAATTTGAGGACGGGTGCTGGATGCGTAAAGATGCCGGAACCTGAGCCCGCGGAACAGTCAGATCATACATTTGCCAAGCACCAATAAGCGGTATTGCCAAAAGGACAACGCCCCGGGCAATTTGGCCATAGCCGCCGCGCAAGAGCTTTTTGATCGGCCTGAGAAAGTCCTGCATGCCCTCTTCTGAAAATGTCACCATCAAAAACAGCGCGATGACCGTCAGTGTCATGTAAAACAGCATCAAGGTGCCAGGAACCGGAAGCGGGAAGGGCAGCGTCGTGACCTCACGCGAAAATGCCGGGATGCCCCATTTGGTAAGTGAGTAGACTGCCACCAAAACGATGACTACGATGGGGAAGGTGCCAATTTTACGCATCTTATTGCTCCTCCGCCGGCTTTTGCAGCATCAGGAACGATAACAGATCCTGAAATTCTTTAACTGTGATGACCTCGGCAATGTCGTCGGGCATGATGCTGACCGTGTCATCCATGCTGATGTCTTTGATATCGGCGCGGTCTATGGTTTCCACGTCGCCCAGGGCATTTGTGATATCGACTTCGCCATCCGCGTCACGGGTTTTTAGCCCGGTAAATTGACGGCCCTCATTGGTGACCACCACGTAGGTTTCAAAGCCTTCGCTCAAAGCCTTGGCCGGGGCCAGTATGCTGTCTGAGATAAAGTCGAGCCCGCCAGCCGCAAGACCGGTTAGGTCCGGCCCAACCTCGCCCCCACCGTCATCGTTAAGAACGTGGCATTCCTGGCAATTATCCTCATAGACAAACGCGCCTTCCTCAGGGTCGCCGCCACCGGCCTCGGCAGCTGCGTTGATCTTGGAATAGAGACCGGCAGTCACGTCGCTGGGCGCCGTGTCAATTGCTTCCATATCCAGATCCCCACCCAAAGCCATCAAGTAGGCGACTACGGCCTTGATCTCTTTCAAGTTAAGCGAGATCGGCGGGGCGTAAACCACTGCCATTTCGTTCTTGTAGCCATCAACCACATAGGCGCCCGGCGAAGCCAGACTTTCAACGATATAATCAACGGCGGTATATTCCACGCCTGTTTTGGCAGATCGCTCAGCAGCACGTGAAACCGCGCGCGCGCCCATTGGCTCAAGAAAGCGTTCGCCAAACTGACCGTGATTTGGACCGCGTACAGCAGAGCCCTGACCACCAACCGAATGGCAGGTGAAGCACCGTCCTTTGCCCCAATAAATGCTTTCCCCGCCTTCAGGGGTGATATCGACCATTGCGCTTGTTTCGCCCCTGCCTCCGGTCAGCGCAGTGATCGAATAACCGATCCAAAGATAAATGCCGAGCACGACCAGAAGGAAAACGAAGACGCGCGAGATTGCCGAGTTCATCACCTATTCCTCCTCATCGTGGCTTTTGGCGGCAATTCCACCCAGCCAGAACATGAAGGCGCAGCCTATCATGAACAAAAGCACCGCGGCGCTGACCTGTTGAGTCATAACGAAATTGGTCGGCGTACCAGCCCATGGCGAGGTATCACGCATAACCCCGAAAATGTGCCAGTCTCCGCGAAGGCCGGAACGGATAAAGCCCATCAGCCCCATATTCATGGTGATCACGATGGTTAAAAGCAACAATGCGTATTGTGATCGAGTGGTCATCTTACCCCATTGCATGGAGCCCAGTGACTTGGCGCGTTTAAAGAGGAACATGTCGATCACAAAAACCAGTATGAGGCACGAAATGAGTTGCAGGAATTGCGACACGGCAACGTTGCGCAGAACCGGCGACGCCTTTTCCATAACTACAAAACCGTAAACGCCCAGGAAACCAGTGACATTCAGGGCAGTAGCGGCCAGATACAGCCCCTGCCCCAACTTGCCCCGGTCCACCAGCGCCAGCAAAATGGCGATAATACCGACCACGCATTCCGCCACCAGCGCCCAGCCGATGGTGCGGCTGTACTGTACCCGGTCGGCAGGCAGATCGAGCGAGGCCGGATCAAGGTTCAGCATCACCCAGGCATATTGCGCCACCATGGCCACCGCGACAGCTCCGACCGCAATTATGGTGATCATCGCACCCTTGCCTTGCGCGCGTATTGAAACCGCGTTGTCCATATTGGCCCGGCGATACAAGAGGAAGCTGAAGAACGTGGCGAGGATGATCAGATTAACCACCGCATTCTTGGCTGGCATCAGGCCAAGGAATTTCAACACGGGATGATATTGACTACCGCCCATTTCGCCCACTTCCTGCGAAGAAAGCGGCAGGTTATGCGGGGTCAGCCACACGGCAAGCGACAAGATCAGCGCCAGCAAAATCCACTTGATGAACTTATAATACCTCTGCGCGCCGGGAATACGTGTCATCCCGCTCCAAAGGTAGTAATTCGAGATCAGGAACAGCGAGCCCACCAGCATCGCCTGAATTATGAAGGTCCAGGAAAAATCACCGCCCATCATATTGTTGCCCATCACGGCTGAGGTCGAATACACCTCGCGCCCAAGATAATACCCGGCAAATGGCAGCGGGATCAGGGCACCAATGGCGACCAGATTGGCAATGTAGCCCATCCAGTCGTAATGCGCGCGTTCTTCAGCAGTGGTCGAGCTGATGAACTTTACGGCCGCATAAGACCCGGCGACCAGCCCACCAAAGGCCAGGTTGCCCAGCATGCGGTGAATGGCGACAGGCGTGGCCAGGATGTTTTCAAACGCCTGCCAGACAGTGCCGACAAAGACACCGTCCTCAACTCCGGTCGGGCTCATCATGAAGCCTACCCAGCTATTGGCCAGCTGCATGATGGCGGTACCGAAGACATTAAGAAGGATACCAATGAAAATGTGCGTGGTTTTACGCCCCTGGATGATCCACAGGCCAATTGCGATCGGCAGAACGTAAAGCAGCAATATGAACCAGCGTGTATCGGTGCGCATTTCAGGCCCGACCCAGCCTGCCAAAAGCGCGATACCGAACCCGCCAACAATAAGGGCCAACACCTTGAAAATCCAGCGACTTACCGCCGGGAAAGGCTTGCCGCTTTTCAGCCACTTCCAGCCGTAATAATACATGTAAAGGCAGAAGGTTTCGCCAAAGAACAGCAGCGCATACATGAACATGACGTCTTTGAAGATACCGGCCATATAGCCCATAAAAGTCGGGTAAAGCGTGAATAGTGCAAAGGCCAAAAGTCCGCCAAGCGCCGCTGTAGTGGCATAGGCTACGCTTAACAGGCTGGTGAATTCATAAGCCAGCTTGTCGAATTTTGCATCGCCGTTTTTCCATCCGACAACCTCAATGATAACCGCAAACAGAGGCACACCCAGCACGAAAGCGCCGAAAAACAGATGCATCTGAGCGATGAACCAGACCAGCCGCCGACTATCGATCCCCATAAACTGGCGATAGACGTTTTCATCCTGCGCAGCGGCTGGAAAAGCTGCCAGCAGTACCAGCAACCCCGCCAGAACCGGAAGGCCGATTTTTGTTACCCGTGTGGACCTGCGCCCTGGATAGCAGCTGAACGTGTTCAGTTCATTTGTCATGTTCGGTCTTCCAGCCTGGTTAGTTTAGGTATGAAAATGGCGCCCTATTGGGCGTCAGCATCGGAGAAAGAAAAGTTGGCCTCGGCAGCGGCTCCGTCAGCAACGGAAAACTCCACCTCTTTCAGCCCATAACGCGGGTGCCAGGCGATCAGAGTGTAATCGCCAGCCGGGATATTATCGATTGCAAACGAGCCATCATCACCAACAACAACAGCATAAGGATGTGTTGGCGCCATCATGAAGCCGAACATGAAGTTATGTGCTTCGCAATTGATGGCAATATAGGACGAACGGCGCGGCTGGATCTTATCGGAAATATCGCCAGGATCAGGCTGGCCGAAATTGAACAAGGTTTTTTTAACCGTCCGGCCTTTTTCAACACCGATCAGTTCGCGTGCGTTGATGTTGTGCAAAACACCCTCGTCGCTATTGCGGATGATGATCGGACCGGGGCGCACAACCTGAGCCCACGGAGCAAAACGGCACTTTTCCTGATTAACCAGATACTCACCGAATTCAGGTTGCGCCCAGGCCTTGCCTTCCTCGATTTTCTCGATGAAGACAAATGCCCCGCGCAGCGCGCCGTCCAGCACGTCAACCCAGATAACCTCGCGGTCTCCATCGCCGCAGACATCATTGTTTTTGGTGATGGTAATATTCTCAACTGCATCTGCCGGCAGATCGCCTTCAAAGGTGACAAAGCCACTAACGCTGCTGCCATTAGCGACTTCAACCTCGGAATAATCGGCGCGCCCTTTTGCTTCGGCAAGGGGGATCAAGGATATAGTCAGCAGGGTTGATAGTGCAACTTTTGCGGCAGTTGCCTTCCACTTGGTGAGTTTCATTTGAATACCTCTGTGTTGGTCGTGTTTATGTGTGCGAGTTGGTTCCTTAAGGTTGCAGATCAAACTGGTTCAGTTCCTCCAAAGCCTCGATCGCAACCGGCCAGTAGCGTTTTTTGTCGGCGTCCCTGAGGACCTGCAAAAAGGCTGCATTCGCATTGTCCCTATCATAGGTTCTTAGCAAACGAGCAACTTCACGTCGATGATATCCTTCAAATGCCATCGCGAATTCGGCAAGTTTTTCAACAACATGCGTTGATGACGAAAACGTGACTGCCGTCGCTGCCGCAATTCTGACCGAGGGATCCATGTCACCCAGGAATTGGGTGAAATCAATGCGTTCCGGTGCAACTTTTGCGAGTGCGCGAATTGCCTCGGTACGGATGAACCTGTCCTCCTCTTTGACCAGTTCACTCAAGGTCGAGACCACCTCGGCCCCACCACATCCAGCCAGAACCCGGATCAATGAAAGCTTCGTTTCCAAGGCCGCGCCCTCTAGGTGGTCAAAGATCACGCCACATACCTCAGGTGGAATTTCCCTGCCCCCGATGGAAATCCGGGCCAGCGCGTCTGCCGCTGCACGAGCGGTTTCTGGATCGTCTGAACCCAACGCAGATCCCAAGGCTTTGGTCACATCATCATGATCAAGGTCGCCCAGAACTTTCGCAGCGAAACGTCGCACGTCTTCATGCAGCACAATTTCCTGCGCCTTCGGAATTTTGCGTTTCCCGACAACACGCTTTGCAATCGCCAGGCGCTCCATGTCGTCGGGCGATAAATCGACCCCATGCTCGGGCAGGCCAATTGCTGGTGCTAAGCCAGGCGCGTCGCGCAAAATGGAATCCATGGTCGACAAGACCGGCTCCTCTTCCGGCTCTTCGATCTGCTCTGCCTCTTCGCTTTCTTCGGTCAATTCAACGGGCGGTGCCTCAGGCTCATCCTCGATCACGGGCTCTGGGTCGGGGTCATAAAGCCCGTTCAGTGCAGAAATCAACGCTTCACCTGCCGGATTTGGCCATTCAGGTGCTTCTTTCGCCAAACCGGAAAGTGCCGCCATGGCCGCCAATCTTACCGGTCGTTCCTCGTCATCTACTACTGCAATCAAGGCCGCCGAAGCCGCCTGATTGCCAATCCGACGCAAACCCTCCAGCGCACCGGACCGGACTTGAAAATCAAGATTGGCGTCACTGAGTAATTCCGTCAGATTTTCGAGCGCCGCATCAGGTTCCAGTCCGGCAAGTGCGACACAAGCTGCCCCCGATACTTCGCTGGCATCATCACGTGTCATTTGTGCCAGTTTGTCGGTAAGCTCAGGTGAAACGGATAAACCTGTCGACTTGTCCAGCGCCTTTAATGCCGCCGCCCTGACATCGGCCGAGGCGTCATCCAGCAATGGCAGTAGTTCACGCGCCGGAACCTGCTGCAACAAACGGGTGGTTTCGGCGCGAATTCCGGCATCCTTGTCCTGCAGCAAAAACAATAACCAGGTGTCTGCCGGGTTGATTTCAGCCAGCGCCCGCAAGGCCGCCATGCGCACGTCGGGTGCCGGATCGGAAAACGCGTAAGGCAATAGATCTTGAACCTCGGGCGACCCCGCGCTGGCAAGCGCCGACGCAGCCCGTCGCCTTGTCCTGGTCAGCGGATCATTAAGATATTCGCCCAGCGCATCGATCCCTGGCTTGCCCATCCGAGCCAAAGCCTTGAACACGGTTTCGGCAATATCTGGCGCACTCTCATCCTTCATTACTTCGATAATATCAGGCACTGCCTGCGACACACCCATATCGGCGAGCGCACAAATTGCTTGTATCTGGATGTCGACCCAGTCATCCCAGCCGCTGGAAAAAAACTCCTGTTCATCCCAGAGTATCTCATCGTCGCGGCCCTTAACCAGACGGATCAACAAGGGTGCGACCCTCTTGTCGTTCAACTGCGCCAGCGTTCGTATCGCCGCGAATTTCACCTCGGAACAAGGGTCGCCGATCAGGTTTTCCAAAAGCTGGTCGGCCGAAGCTGGATCAACTATTGTCGCCAATGCCTCGGCGGCATCCGTGCGCACATCTTCGTCTTCGTCGAGCAAAGCCTTAATCAGCTGTGGAACTGCGTCACTTGATCCGATCTGGCCAAGCGCCTTTGCGGCCAGACACCGATGCACATCAATGCCATCCGCAACTACTTCAGACAACGCATCCACTACAGCGCGAGGTGCCGGACTGTTTTTCAGCCCGGCACCTGTCTTCGCGTCAAGATCAGTCATTTCGTTCAAGTGATATCCCTTGGTGCGAACGACATTGACCGGAAGGTGTGCTTGTGGGGTGATTCACCAATCTTCTTCACCCGCGCAACACCAATCTTGTAATTGTAGTTGCCGCTGATCCAGTCAACGATCCGCCCTTCAAGCGCATTCGCCGGTTGTGAAGTGTGAAGGAAGTCCATGAACAAAAGCCCCTTCTTGATGTGGCGCGTCACCATCGCAACACCGGTGACGGCACCCTTGGACAACTCAACATTGCCAGCTTCCATCTGTCCGGTGAAGGAATAGTCGGTACTTTCGACACCCAAAGTGGTCTCTTTCAGGCTGGGTACACGATCCGAGAACACCATCAGCAGATCGCCGCTTTCAATGCCGCGTTCAGCCGCATCGTCTGGATGGATTTCCACATAATTGTCCGGCCATCGCTGCTGGATATATGGTCTGCGCCGGTCGTCAAAGCCTGATTGCCAGCGCTCGTTGGTACGCCCGGAGGTACACCAAAGCTCGTCATCTTTCGGGCTCATCCACTCGTGGTAATCGGAAAATAGCGACCACGGTGATTTCTCGATGTTGCAACGTCCGGTCTGGCTGTTGAAGTGAGTCAGCTTTTTGTTGAACATGTTGAGACCGGTTGGCCCGGTGTCAGACAGTGACAAGGTCGTATCGTGAAGCCTTGTAGTGCCCATCAGCGACCCATCAGGGTTCATAAAGACCGGACCCTGAATACCCGTAGTGCCAAACTCGTTCATCTTGGCATGGAGGGTTTTGCCCTCGGCATGTGCCGCCACCTTGACCATGTTGAAGTCCTTGCGGCTTCCGCGTGAGAAGCGCGCGCTTTCTTCAGCGACATCGTTGGAGTTTTCCCAGTCAAACCCATACATGCCCATTTTCTTGGCAAGCTGCGCAATGATCCACCAATCGGGTTTGGCCTCGCCCGGTGCATCATAAAACTTGTTGTATACACGCAAGCGGCGTTCACCGTTGGCACGCATAAACGTTTCCTCGCCCCAAGTGGCGGCGGGGAATATGATATCGGCGTATCGGTTGCCGATGGGATCAACCAGATAGATATCCTGATTTATCACCACCATGCCGCCGCTGTCGGCACGCGCCTTCAGCGTCGCAATCATATCCTCCTTGTCGTAGGACATGATCTGATGGGGGTTCTGAACCGTCAGCTCCTCGAACCGGCGCCCCAGTTGCTGCGAGCCGCACATGGACTGGATCCAGGTGGTGCCGATCACATGCGCGAACCTTGTGTGACCCGACATGGTCCAGGTATCGGTATCCAAAGCGCGACGTCTGCGCCCCGGAACCTTCATCGGCGATTTGTTACGCGGATATTTACCGCCGCGCACACCGCCACGCTGGTGGCCACCGGCACGACCGACAACCTGACCCGGACGTCCCCCTGCACCAACCTGAATGGCCAGCGCCGAGATTGCCATCGTGTTACCGGTATTGTTGGACCAGTAAAAACCTTTTTCAATCATGATTGAGGTTTTCGGACGACTTCCGTCGTCACGCGGTTTGGCCATCATCTCGGCCGCCTTATAGATTTTGGCAACGTCGATTCCAGCTACCTCGGCAGCGTTCTCAGGAATGAACTCGTCCTGTGCCAGCAGCCATTTCGCCCAGTCATCATAGCCATCAGTCTGGAATTTACCCCAGGTGGTACGCCATTGCCACGGGGTGTTGCGTGTGCCCTGACCAAAGCCAGACGACGAACCCCACTTGTTGTTGACCCACTTCTTGATCCAGTCAGCATCCTGCCAGCCGTTTTCGGCAATCACTCTGGCGATAGCGTTAACCACCAGAAGGTCGGTGCCGATATTCACGTCAAGCCACAGCCCGCCGTTTTCCTCAGCATAGGCCACGCCGGCGGTGCGGCGCGGGTTCATCATGATACATTTCTGACCATTCTGAATGCCCGGCATCATCCATTGTGTGAACAGGATGGTTTTGGTTTCATAAGGATCGGTGCCGCAAACCAAAAGGGTTTCAGCATTCATCCAGTCCTCGTACGCAGGGCCGAAATTGTCAAAACCCGCATCCCTGAAGCCCGGAGTCGATGAAACATCGGACGGGGTATCATGGAAGGTAAAGTTGGCGGTATTTATGTGGCGCAGTGCATATTTCGAGATCGCATAGGTGTTCTCGATATACTGGTACGAGTAGGTTTTCACACCATAAGCATTGGCACCGTGTTTGCGGCGTACATAATTACCAACCTCGGCTGCGACATCCAGGGCAAGATCCCATGAAACCGGTTGAAGAATGCCGTAAATCCGCATCATCGGTGTCGAAAGGCGATCACGCGTCGGGGTTTGCGGGTTATAGCATTTCTGAGCGATACAACCGCCGCGCAGGCTTGAATCGCCGTTGACATTGACCGCCTCGGTGTCCTTGTCAGGAATGATCACCACATGGTTCGGGTTGCCCTCGTGCATAACAATGTTGTGCTGGTTGGGCGCGACCCAGGGGCCAAGCGTGGCAACTGGGAAATCGGCGTCAAAAGCGTTGTTTTCCGCCTCTGGACCGCCATCGTTGCCGCCAGCCACCGGCCACCGGTAAACTTTGTAACCACAAGCGACAATGCAATAGTCACACGCGGTAGTGATCACCTCGGCATCCTTGGGGGGAAGCGGGACGTTTGTTTCGGGAATATAATACGGAGTGGTCATCGTTCATCCCTATCCTTGCAAATTGTCATAGCGACCAAAGATCAGGCCGAATATGCCGACGGCGTAGATATCATCGCCGTCCAGTTCCAAAAGCACCTGCGGCAGGCTTTGGTAAGCCTGGCCGGAAATCAGAATGCCGTGACGTGTCAGATCATAGGTCGAAAGATGCAGCGGGCAGGCACCAAGTGACTTGGTTTCACCTTTATACGTGCCGGTCAGATCGCCGCCCTGGTGGGTGCAGAAATAGTTGAATGCAACCACGTCCCTTTCCGGGCCGATACCGCCGCCGCCTTCTTTGCCCATCTTGACCAGCATCGCCAGCGAATAGTCGCCGCCGTCCGGGTACTCAAACTCGATCGGCACATCTGTCTGAAGCGCGCTGAGCGACGCAATCTTTTTGCGTGGATAGGTGGCCACCATGGCCG
>JAAEUB010000440.1 GCA_024227755.1 Paracoccaceae bacterium
ATACGCATGTCCTGCCCTAAGCCCTTCGCGCACCCTATGCGCCACTTCCAGAAACTCGGGCGTGTCGCGGATATCCAGGGGGCGTTCACGCGGCAGCGGGCTTTCAATCACATCTGTTATCCGCCCCGGACGCGGGCTCATAACCACGATCTTGGTCGACAGATAAACCGCCTCGGGGATCGAGTGGGTGACAAAGCCGATGGTCTTGTTAGTGCTGTCCCACAAATGCAAAAGCTGTTCATTGAGGTGATCGCGCACGATCTCATCCAACGCCCCGAAAGGCTCATCCATCAGCAAGATTTCCGCATCAAACGCCAAGGCGCGGGCAATGCTGGCACGCTGCTGCATACCGCCGGATAATTGCCACGGAAACTTCTTGCCAAAACCCTTGAGGTCCACCAGCTCCAGCACCCGTTCAACATGCTCTTCCTGATCAGCCTTGCTGTATCCCATGATCTCCAAAGGCAGCTTGATGTTGCCACGAATGGTGCGCCACGGATACAACCCCGCCGCCTGAAAAACATAACCATAAGCACGCTTCATCCGCGCCTCATCCGGGGTCATGCCGTTGATCGTAATCGTCCCGCCTGTCGGATGCTCCAGAGCCGCCACAACCCGTAAAAACGTAGTCTTGCCACAGCCCGAAGGCCCAATGAAGCTGACAAAATCACCCTTGTTGATGGTCAGATCCACGCCCTTCAAAGCATGAACAGGCCCGTCATTGGTCTGAAACGTCAGGTCAAGGTTGCGCGCCTCGATGACAGCGTTCGCGTTCACAATTACACCCCACTCGCCGGAATGCCCGTACGTTCAACCGGCGTCGGAGCGGTCAGCTCTTTCCACTGGCTGAGAGCTTTGTTGACCGTGGCATTTGCCTCACGTGAAACGAACTCGCCGTGGCCCTCGCGGGTGCGTATTTCTCCGTCATGCACGGCGACATGGCCGCGTGTCAGGGTAAAGCGTGGCAGGCCCTTCACATGCTTGCCCTCAAAGACGTTATAGTCGATGTTTGACTGTTGGCTGTCCGCCTGAATGGTTTTTTCCTTTTCCGGGTCCCAAACCACAAGGTCAGCATCCGCCCCGACCAGAACCGCGCCTTTTTTCGGGTAGCAGTTCAGGATTTTGGCGATGTTGGTCGAGGTTACGGCGACAAATTCGTTCATCGTCAGCCGCCCCGTTGCTACCCCATGCGTCCACAGCATCGGCATCCGGTCCTCAAGCCCGCCAGTGCCGTTGGGGATCTTGGTAAAGTCGCCCACACCATAGCGTTTCTGTTCGGTGGTAAAGGCGCAGTGATCGGTCGCAACCACGCTGAGGCTACCGGCCTGAAGCCCGGCCCACAGGCTATCTTGATGCATCTTATTACGGAAAGGCGGCGACATGACGCGCCGGGCCGCGTGGTCCCAATCTTTGTTGAAATACTCACTTTCATCCAGCGTCAGGTGCTGGATCAAAGGCTCGCCCCAGACCCGCTTGCCGTTTTGACGGGCGCGCCGGATCGCTTCATGCGATTCCTCACAGGACGTATGCACCACATACAAGGGCGCACCCGCCATATCAGCGATCATGATCGCACGGTTGGTGGCCTCGCCCTCAACCTGAGTTGGCCGTGAATAGGCGTGTGCCTCGGGGCCGGTATTGCCCTCGGCCAACAGACGTGCGGACAGCTCGGCCACGACATCGCCGTTTTCGGCATGGACCATCGGGGTCGCGCCAAGCTCGGCCAGTCGTGAAAAGCTCGCGTAAAGCTCGTCATCGTTGACCATCAGCGCGCCCTTATAGGCAAGGAAATGTTTGAAGGTGTTGATGCCGCGTTCTTTGACCACGACCTCCATGTCGTTAAACACCTGCTCGCCCCACCATGTCACCGCCATGTGGAACGAGTAGTCGCAATTGGCGCGGGTCGATTTATTGTCCCAGCGTTTCAGCGCGTCCAGAAGGCTCTCGCCTTGGTTCGGCAGGGCAAAATCGACCACCATAGTGGTGCCGCCCGCCAGACCGGCGCGGGTGCCGCTCTCAAAATCATCCGAGGAATAGGTCCCCATGAACGGCATCTCAAGATGCGTATGCGGGTCAATGCCGCCGGGCATGATGTAACAGCCGGTCGCGTCCAACTGCTCGTCGCCGCTCAGGCCCTGCCCGATTTCGGTGATGGTGCCGTTTTCAATCAAAACGTCGGCCTTATAGGTCAGATCAGCAGTTACGATGGTGCCGTTTTTGATGACTTTGCTCATGGTTTTGCTCCTTCAACTCAATTTGAATTCTTCCGCCGTGTTAGCCAACCGAATGGACCGCTCAGCGATCAACCGAAAAGCTCACTCCACAATCTCCGCCGTCTCCACCACCGCGTGCAGGAGCACATCCGTGCCCGCCGTCGCCCATTCTTTCGAGATATCCTCGGCTTCATTGTGGCTCAGCCCGTCCACGCAAGGGCACATGACCATCGCGGTGGGGGCAACTTTGTTGATCCAGCAGGCGTCGTGGCCTGCACCCGAAATCAGGTTCATGTGGCTGTAACCCAGCCGCTCGGCGGCGTTGCGCACAGCCGTCACGCAGCCCTCGTCAAAGGTGACGGGATCAAAGCCGCCGACCTTCTCCATCTCGTATCCCAGCTCCATTTCGTCGCAAATGTCCTTGACGGCAGCGGCCAGCCGCGCCTCCATGACTTCGATCACCGCCAGATCGGGACTGCGAAGATCAACGGTGAAAACCACCTTGCCGGGGATCACGTTGCGGCTGTTTGGAAAGACGTCGATATGCCCTGCGGCCCCGACAGCATGGGGTGCGTGGCTCAGGGCAATTTCGTTCACTTTCTCAAGCACCCGTGCCATACCCAGCCCGGCATTCCTACGCATCGGCATCGGGGTGGACCCTGTATGGCTGTCCTTGCCTACAATGGTCACCTGCGTCCAGCTTAGGCCCTGCCCGTGGGTAACAACGCCAACCTCTTTACCCTCAATCTCCAAAATCGGTCCCTGTTCGATATGTAGCTCGAACATCGCGTGCATTTTGCGCGCGCCGACCTCTTCATCGCCCTTCCAGCCAATTCGCGCCAGTTCGTCACCAAACTTCTTGCCGTCGTGGTCCTCACGGTCATAAGCCCAGTCCTGCGTGTGCATCCCGGCAAATACGCCTGATGCCAGCATGGCGGGGGCAAAGCGTGTGCCTTCCTCATTGGTCCAGTTGGTGACCACAATGGGATGCTTGGTTTTGATACCAAGATCGTTCATGGTGCGGATCACTTCCAGCCCGCCAAGCACACCCAGCACACCGTCATATTTGCCACCAGTCGGCTGGGTGTCCAGATGCGAGCCGACGTAGACCGGTAGCGCCTCGGGGTCGGTGCCTTCGCGCCGGGCAAACATGTTACCCATCGTGTCAACGCCCATCGACATACCAGCGGCCTTGCACCAATCGGCAAAAAGGGCGCGGCCTTCGCCGTCCTCATCGGTCACTGTCTGGCGATTATTGCCACCGGCGACGCCAGGGCCGATCTTGGCCATTTCCATCAGGCTGTCCCACAAGCGGTCGCCATTGATTTTCAGGTTTGCAGCGGGGGCGGACATTTTATTCTCCCAGTTCATGCGACCCATTTTGCGTGTGCGGGCGTTCGTGCCTCTTGCAATAGGTCGGTTCCTGACCGTATGGTCAGGAATAGAACACCATAACCTGACCAACCGGTCAACAAGTTTTTGGGCTAAAAAGTCATGCGCGCAAACCCCCGCCCCCTTAGCAAACGCGAAATAAGGCAAGAGAATGAGCGCCTTATCCTGGAAGCTGCCGAAAAAACCTTTGCCGAGGCGGGGTTTGGCGGGGCAACCATGCAGTTGATCGCTGATGTGGCAGGGTTGCCGAAGGCCAACCTGCATTATTATTTCCCAACTAAAGAATCGCTGTATCGCCGGGTTGTGCAGGACATTTTTCAGGTCTGGTTGCAGGCAGCAGATGTATTTGACGGCGCCGACGGGCCCGAGGAAGGGCTGGGTGCCTATATTGATGCAAAGATGGAGATCAGCCGCCGCCACCCCGCTGGCTCAAAGGTCTGGGCATCCGAGGTGATGCACCGCGCACCTGTCATACAGGACTATCTTGAAACAACGCTGAAAGAATGGACCAATGGACGTATGGCGGTCATTCAGCGCTGGATAGACGAAGGCAAGATGGATGCGGTTAACCCACGTCACCTGCTTTACATGCTTTGGGCCACCACCCAGCACTATGCCGATTTCGGCCATCAGATTGAGACACTTAATGGCGGCGAGCCATACAGCGACGCCGATTGGGCCGAGGCAAAGGCATCGGTAAAACACATCATCCTGACCGGGATCGGCGTAGGCCAGGATAACGCTTGACAAAACAGTGGTTTCATTTTCAGTTGGCCGCGAAATAGTGGAACTATTTACTTATGGTTGTTGCCGTCAAAAAGCACCAAATTGCGTATATGGCAGTGCCCAAAGCGGCTTGTTCGTCGGTCAAGGCGGCGCTCAGCACCATTGATCCATCCACTTCGATAACCCTTGGCGATATTGAAAAAGATGTGGATCTGATCCACGAAGTCTATCCAACCCGCCGCTACCGTCCTCACCGTTGGCGGGAATATGCGGATTGGTTTCAATTCACTGTGGTTCGCGATCCGTTGAAGCGGCTTCTCAGCGTTTATACTGATCGGGTCGTAAAGCGTCAGGAACTTTTCAACAGTCCAAAATTGAGCAAGCAATTTGTCCTGCCTCAGGACCCGGACCCGGATTTCTTTTTCCAGCATCTCGACCGCTATATTGCCTCGGCGTCATCGGTTAAGCATCACACCTTGCCATTTAAACTGTTTCTAGGACCAGAGGCTTCCGAGTTTGACCGGGTTTTCAAGATCGAAGAACTTCCAGAACTTGCGGAGAAACTGTCCGATATTTCGGGTGAAAAGGTCAGCATCCCAAGATTCAATCGAAGCAAGATCTCCCTTGGCCTTGATGATCTGAAACCTGAAACCATCAGCTTTATTCGCGCCTATCTGGAAGGGGATTACGCGCTGCTTTCCGATCTCTACGACCCGCCATTTTAGGCGCTATTGACCCCGCGTAATACAAGCCAGCGGGTCGCCCATCGGGTTGTTTGGATGTTCAAGCCAGCTGCGCTTGTCCTCAGGGATGGTCATACCGGTGCGTTCATCCACTTCACCCACCTCAAGCCTGCGCATGGTGATGCAATCTTTAACCGGACAGACATTAACACAAAGGTTGCAGGCCACGCATTCGTCGTCCTTGACCGTAAAGACCCTATCGTCCGACATCTCAATCGCCTGATGGCTGGTATCCTCGCAGGCCGCAAAACAGCGCCCGCACTTGATGCAGCTCTCCTGATCGATCTCGGCCTTGGTGACGTAATCCAGATTGAGATATTGCCAGTCCGAAACCTTAGGAACCGCCATGCCAACAAAATCGGTGGTAGAGCCGTAGCCCTTTTCGTCTATCCATTGCGACAGGCCGGAAATCATTTCCTGCACAATCTTAAACCCGTAAGTCATTGCCGCCGTGCAAACCTGCACATTGCCAGCCCCAAGAGCCATGAACTCGGCCGCATCGCGCCATGTGGTGACACCACCAATACCGCTGATTGGCAGGCCCGCCGTTTCCTGATTGCGGGCAATTTCCGCCACCATATTCATCGCAATCGGCTTAACCGCCGGACCGCAGTATCCGCCGTGCGAACCAAGCCCGTCGATCATCGGCTCGGGGCACATTTCATCCAGATTGACGGAAGTGATCGAGTTAATGGTGTTGATCAGGCTGACCGCATCCGCCCCACCGCGCATGGCGGCCTCGGCAGGCAGTAAGATGTTTGAAATATTCGGGGTCAGCTTCACGATGCAGGGTTTTGAGTAGTATTGCTTGACCCAGCGCGTAACCATCTCGACATATTCGGGCACTTGCCCAACAGCGGCACCCATGCCGCGTTCGGCCATTCCGTGTGGACAGCCGAAGTTCAGCTCGACCCCATCCGCGCCGGTCTCTTCGACCAGTGGCAGGATCTTGGCCCAGGGTTCTTCCTCACACGGCACCATTAAGCTGACCACAAGCGCGTGATCGGGGTAATCGCGTTTGACGCGGGCGATTTCCTCAAGGTTGATATCCAGCGAACGGTCGGTAATCAGCTCAATATTGTTAAGCCCTAAAAGCCGTCGGTCAGCCCCGTGAATGGCACCATAACGCGGGCCCGAGACGTTCACCACCGGCGGGCCATCTTCACCCAGAGTTTTCCAGACCACGCCGCCCCACCCGGCCTCATAGGCGCGGCGCACATTGTATTCCTTGTCCGTCGGCGGGGCCGAGGCCAGCCAGAACGGGTTGGGGGATTTGATACCTATGAAGTTGCTTGTCAGGTCAGCCATGGCTCAGGCCCTCCCCATCAGTGTTGCGTGGATATCTTCGGCAGCGTCACGACCCTCGGCCACCGCTGTCACCGTCAGGTCATCACCGCCCGACGCACAATCGCCCCCGGCCCAGACACCGGTGCGGCTGGTGCGCCCGGTGTCATCAATGGCGATCTTCCCACCGTCTGTTTCCAGCCCCATCGGGTCGCCCAGACGCTGACCAATGGCCTTCATCACCTGATCGGCCGGAAGGCGGTAATTATCGCCAGAGCCGTCGGTATATGTAAACTCGATCTCGGACACCGCTGCCTCACCGTGCATCGCCACTGGTGTGGCGTTGGTGATGACATAAACACCCTTGGTGGCGGCCAATTCCTGTTCAAATACTGATGCCGCCATGCGGTCACGCCCGCGCCGATAGGCAAGTGTAACGCTTTCTGCCCCCAGTAGCTTCGACTGGATCGCGGCATCAACTGCGGTCATACCACCGCCGATCACCACCACATTGCGACCAACCTCAAGTTTTGATTTGTCATCCGCCTGGCGCAGCTCGGATATCCAATCTACTGCATCCACCACGCCATCCAGCACCTCACCGGGAGCGCCCAAGGCATTCACAGCCGCCAGACCAAGCCCAATGAAAACCGCGTCATGCGCACCTGCCAACCCATCCAGATTAAGACCGTTGCCCAGCGCCTGACCCAGCTTGACCTCGATGCCGCCAATACCCAGCAGCCATTCCACTTCACGCGCCGCGAAGCCGTCAACAGCTTTGTAAGACGCGATGCCAAATTCGTTCAGCCCACCCGCCTTCGGTCGCGCGTCATAAAGCGTCACCGCATGGCCATACATCGCCAAACGGTGCGCGGCTGACAATCCCGCAGGCCCGGCACCAACCACGGCAACTGAATTGCCGCTTGCTTCGGCGCGGGTAAAAGGCTGCCCCCCGGCCTGCATCATCATGTCGGTGGCAAAGCGCTGCAACTGGCCGATCTTGACCGGCTTTCCTTCAGCCGTTTCGCGTACGCAAACCTCTTCACACAAGGTCTCAGTGGGACATACCCGGGCGCACATGCCCCCCAGAATATTCTGGCTGAAGATAGTAAGTGCTGCCGCCTTCGTGGTGCCGGTACTGATCTGGCGAATAAAAAGCGGGATGTCGATG
>JAAEUB010000441.1 GCA_024227755.1 Paracoccaceae bacterium
AAGGCTTTGGGTGCTCGCCAAGACTCCCGGGGTCTCAGATCATCTAGGACAGACTCCCGGATGAGTTGCAACAGTGATTGATCCGCAAGCACTCCCCGCGCCTTTTCCTCGGTCTTCCAGCACCGCAAAGGAGTGGGGCCTGCCACGGTGAACGCCAATCGCAAATCGGCCACACGGTCCCCTTCAAGCTTGCAAGCCGCCGCGCAGCCGATAGTGGCGATATCCATGGCGTCGCGCATGGCATATTTGTAATATTTGGCAGACCAGCCGCGGTAGTCGTCCGGAGCAATCTGCAGAGAAGTCATGATTTCCGCTGGTTTGCGGTCTACCCGGCCAGGTCCCTGATAAAACTCAGGCAACGGCAATCGGCGCTCGCCCCGGGGTCCCTTCAGCACGGCAACCGCGTTTAATACCAATAGCGGGGCGGCGCTGTCGGCACTGGGTACCCCATTGCAAATATTCCCGCCTACAGTCGCAATGTTGCGCACTTGGGGACCGCCTACTGAAGAAGCCCCTTCCGACAGAACCGGAATGTTATCGGTGATGATTCGCGATTCCGCCACGCTGGTAAAGGTAGCCCCCGAGCCCACGATTATGGTTCCATCAGGCGTCAGGACAATGTCTTTCAGCTCGGCCACGTCGTGAATATCCACCAGATGCCGGTAATCCGGGTGCCTCTGATGCAAACGAACCAGCACGTCGGTACCGCCGGCAATGGGGATGGCCTTGGGATTTTGTAAAAGAA
>JAAEUB010000442.1 GCA_024227755.1 Paracoccaceae bacterium
CGATCTGCCGGTGATGGGCCAGCGCTCGAACCTGACGGTGATCACCAACGCGCATGCCACCAGGATCCTCTTCGAGGGCAAGCGCGCGGTCGGTATCGCCTATCGCCAGGGTAAGCAGGACAAGGAAGTGCGTGCCTCAAAAGAAATAATCCTGTCAGGCGGAGCGTTCAATTCACCGCAGCTACTTCAGCTCTCTGGCGTAGGCAATCCTGATGACATACGCCAACATGGCATCAAGATGGTCCATGAACTGCCGGGCGTCGGGAAAAACCTGCAGGACCATCTGGATTTCATCCTCGCCTACAAGACCAAGGACCGTGACAATGTCGGCCTGGGTCTGCGGGCGGGCGGTACCTTGCTGAACCACATCCTGAAATGGCGCAAGCACGGGAATTCGATGGTTGCTTCACCGCTGGCGGAAGCGGGGTCCTTCCTCAAGTCAGACCCGAACCTTGAACAACCCGACCTGCAAACTCACTTTGTGATCTCGATCGTTGACGATCACGCGCGAAAGCTGCATTTGGGCCACGGTTATTCCTGCCATGTCTGTGTACTTAACCCGCATTCGCGCGGCGAGGTATTCCTGCAAAGCGGTGATCCGATGGCGGCTCCGGGCATCGATCCAAAATTCCTCAGTGATGACCGTGATCTGAAAACGCTGATCAAGGGCGCCAAGATGACCCGGGCGATCCTCGAAGCACCGGCAATGTCCAAATACAAGCACAAGGAACTGTTTGGTGTGAACGATAATACAACCGATGCCGAATGGGAGCAGCATATCCGCAACCGCGCCGACACGGTCTATCATCCGGCTGGCAGCTGCAAGATGGGTGTTGACGGCATGGCTGTTGTCGATCCACAACTCAAGGTGCATGGCCTGGAGGGGCTGCGCGTGGCCGATGCCTCGATTATGCCCACCGTGGTTTCAGGCAACACCAATGCACCCTCGATCATGATTGGCGAAAAATGTGCCGACATGATCAAGGTTGAACACGCCAACTGATCCAATTTACCTGCGCCCTTCGGGGCGCAGTCCAAGATTTACCAATATTGACAGGGAGGGAACCATGCTTGGTTCAATGATGAAAAGGGACTTGCTGATTAGCGATCTGGTCGTACATGCCGCCAACTATCACTCGGATACTGAAATCATCTCGCGTGAGACTGACGGAAGCACCCATACCACCACATGGGGTGAGATCGCGGTAGAATCGCGCAAGCTGGCCTCGGCGCTGGACAAGCTGGGGTTGGCGATGGGAGACCGGATTGCCACCATCGCCTGGAACAACTACCGGCACCTGAACATCTGGTTTGGTGTCTCTGGCAGCGGCAAAGTCTGCCATACGCTGAACCCGCGGTTGTTCCCGGAGCAGCTGATCTTCATCGTCAATGATGCAGCTGACAAGGCGCTGTTTTTTGACAAAACCTTCATGCCGCTTGTCACCGGTACGCGTGAGCATTTGAAAACCGTCGAGCATTTTATCTGCATGAGCGGCCATGACGAAGAAGTGGTGGCTGCCGTACCCGATGTGATTTTCTATGATGATCTGGTGGCAAGTGGCGATGATGGCTACGAGTGGCCGCAATTCAGCGAAGATACACCTTCCTCGCTCTGCTATACCTCGGGAACCACAGGCAATCCCAAGGGTGTGCTCTACTATCACCGTTCGACCATGCTCCACACATTCCTAGGCTCACAGAAAGACGTTTTGAATATTTCGGCGCAGGACATCGTTTTGCCGGTGGTGCCGATGTTTCATGCCAATGCCTGGGGTGTGCCCTACATGTCGGCCATGTGCGGCACCACGCTGGTGATGCCCGGGCCAGGGCTTGATGGCGACAGTCTGGTCGACATGATCGACACATACAAGGTTACATTTGCACTCGGTGTGCCAACAATCTGGCAAATGCTGCTTGCCTCCGCCAGGGCGAAGGGGTCAAAACTCGAAAGCCTGGAGCGCAATGTCATCGGCGGGTCCGCTGCGCCACCATCCATGATCAAGGAGTTTCGCGATGCTTACAATTGCGACACGATGCATGGCTGGGGCATGACCGAAATGAGCCCGCTGGGTACGCTGAACCAGCCCAAGGCCAAGCATCTGGATATGCCCAAGGACGAAATGCTGCAACTGCGCCTGGGTCAGGGGCGGCCACCATTTGGCGTGGAATTGCGACTGGTTGACAGCAAAGACAAAGTGCTGCCCCATGATGGCAAGACGCAAGGCGCATTGCAGGTTCGCGGCCACTGGATTGTCGAAACCTATTTCGGCATGTC
>JAAEUB010000443.1 GCA_024227755.1 Paracoccaceae bacterium
AATACATCAACACCGTGCGGACGGTAAAACCCGACGGACTGATCATTGCCGACCCCGGCGTCTTTGCTTATGTGCGTGAGCGCGCGCCCGAGCTGCCCTTACATATCTCGACCCAGGCCAACATTGCCTCGTGGCTATCGGTCAAGTTCTGGGCCGATCAGGGCGCTGAACTGTGCGTGCTGGCGCGTGAGGTTTCATTTTCTGAGCTTGCCGAAATCCGCGAAAAATGCCCCGATACCAAGCTCGAGGCGTTCGTCCATGGCGCCATGTGCATGACTTATTCCGGGCGCTGTTTGTTATCAAACTTCATGGCAGAACGCGGCGCCAATCAGGGCAATTGCGCCAATTCCTGCCGCTGGAATTATACCTTTCGGATGCGCATGAAAGACGGCACCGTGCAGGACCTGAATGTAACGGATGAAAACGCCGACCTGTTTGAGTTTCTGCTGGAAGAAGGCTGCCGCCCGGGCGAACTGATGCCGATAGAAGAAGACGCGCGCGGCTCGTATATTCTGAACTCCAAAGACCTGTGCATCATGCCCAAGCTTGACGACTATCTGGCCCTTGGCATCGATAGTCTCAAGGTCGAAGGTCGCGGCAAAAGCGAGTATTACGTCGCCGTGGTGGCACGCGCTTACCGCATGGCCATTGATGACTATTACGCCGACCCCGACGGTTGGAGCCCCGAGCCCTACCTGCGCGAGCTGACAAGCGTGGGCAACCGCGGCTATACGCTGGCCTTTCACGACGGACGGCTGACGAACCACGCCCATAACTACGAACACACCGCCTCGATCGCGCAGTGGGAATATGCCGGTGTGGTCAGCGAAGTAACCGAAGACGCCCTGTTGGTCGAGGTCAAGAACAAGCTTGAGGCCGGCGAGGTGCTCGAGTTCATTTCACCCAAAACCCGCAGCGCAGTTTTGCTGCGCCTGTATGACTTTGAGGCCGCCCAATCCGGCGAACGCCTAACCGTGATCCACGGCGGCAGCCGCACCGTGATCCGCATTCCGTTTGCGCTGTTTGACCACGAAGACCCTGACGATATCCGCGCACGTTTCCCTGTTTATTCAGTGATGCGTAAGGAGCGCGCCCTAAGTGACGACGACTGGGCCCGCGTGCGGCTTGACCGGCTGACCCAAGGGCTGGAAGTAACCGGCAAGGACAACCCCAAAGCCTACGCAAAACGTCGCGACGCGGTGGTTGATGCCATTAGCGAAGGTGTTAACGACAGACGGTTCAAAACCAACCGACTGGGCACCGAAGGCTGCTGCGGCAAGGGCTGTAACGGTTGTTTGATGTTCTGGCAGGATGACCTGTATGCCAAAGCGCGCGAGGTGCTGTTGGAACGCAAACAGGGCGAACAATTGTCGCGGCAGGAAGCGACCGATCTGAAACTGCCCCGCGCTAAGCCGCGCGCATAAAAAAAAGGCCGCCCTTCACACGGAAAGGCGGCCCTTGAAACTGCGTTGAGCTATTTTGCAGCCAGGGAATCCCGGATTTCGGTCAGCAAGTCGATCTCGCTTGGACCTGCAGGTGCGGCCTCTTCGACCACTGCCTCTTCTTCTTTCGCGGCGGCGTCTTTGGCTTTGTTTACCATGCGCACCAGCATGAACACCACAAACGCAATGATCAAAAAGTTGATCACGGCCATGATGAAAGCACCATAGGCAAAAGCACCCGCCCCGGCTTCACGCGCGGCCTCGAGCGAGGCATAGGTTGCGTCGCCTCCGCCAAGCACGACAAATCTGTTGGTGAAGTCTACGCCGCCCATGAAGAGGCCGATGATCGGATTGATCAGATCGGCGACCATGGATTTGACAATCGCTGTGAAAGCCGCGCCGATGATGATACCTACGGCCATGTCCATGACATTGCCCTTAGCTATAAAGTCCTTGAATTCTTTTAACATTTTCCTATCCCTTTAAACTTGCACAACCAACAGGGCGCGCACTCACGCCCTATTAGTACAATTTTAGGATATCAGGTAACGGGAAAAATCAGGCGGGGTTCCCCGGCAGGGTTCCTTTCAGGACATACCTGAGAATTTCAACGACCTGATCGGGGCACTCAGCAACCGCCATCGCCGCCGCGTCAACCTCTTTCAAAGGGTGTTGAATGTCAGGACCGTGCAGTACGATCAGCGATTTTCCCAGTGCTGAGGCATAACCCGCATCAAAGGCGGCGTTCCACTGCTTGTACTTCTCGCCAAAGCGCACAACGACGATATCGGCTGCCTCAATAGCAGTGCGGGTACGGATGGCATTTAGCTTCGCACCCTTGTTGTCATGCCAGAACTTGTTTTCCTCAGCGCCCAGAATGGCCACTCCGCAATCGTCGCTGGCTTCGTGGTCGGTCACCGGGGCACTAAAAGTCACATCCAGCCCTTCGGCGCCATTTATAATCTGATCGCGCCAATCCGTATGAATCTCACCTGAAAGATATACGTTTAAGTTCATTTTCCATCTCCTGATTTGTCCTGAATACCGCGAAGCATTTCCACCACGTCCTGATCCCTTACCTGCCTGAAATCCTCGTAATGCGTCCCTACCGCATAAAATGGGGTGGGGATTTCCAGACATACGATCCCATTACAAAGCGGCCGCAGCTTCTTAAGCGTATCCGCAGGTGCCACCGGGATCGCCAACATGATATGAGCCGCGCCGCGTGCCTTTAGTGCTTTCAGGGCTGCGCGAATTGTGGCACCGGTGGCGATGCCATCATCAACCACCACCACGTTTCGCCCGGCAACCGGTTCCGGCGGGCTTGTACCCAGCCATAGTTTCCGACGCAGTTCAATCTCCGCCAGCTTTTTCGCAATGGCTGCGTCAAAATCAGCCTCGTTCAGCCCGAAACTGCGCAATATGTCATCATTGAACACCACGGCATGTGCAGCACCATTAACCACTGCACCAGCGGCCAGTTCCGGATGTCCGGGCAGGCCGATTTTACGCACCAGAAGAAGATCCAGCTGTGCGCCCAGTTTTCGCGCCACTGGTAACGCCACCGGGACCCCACCGCGTGGCAGGGCCAGCACCAGAGGGTTTTGCGGTGCGTTTTCGGCCAGCCGGTCAGCCAACATCTTGCCTGCGTCGGTACGATCCTTGAACATGGCCTGACTATGCCCCGTTAGGTTACGGTTGAAAAGTCAGCCGCGCAGAGTTCCACCAGTTGCTTTACTGACTTTCTCGATGATCCTGGCCGAAACCGCCTCGATATCAGCATCCGTCAGCGTCTGATCGCGTGGTTGCAGGCGCACGGTAATGGCCAGGGACTTTTCACCCTCGCCAAGTGATCCACCCGAAAACTCGTCAAACAACCGCACCTCGTCGATCAAAGCCTTGTCGGCCCCGGCAGCCGCGTTGACCAGCGTCACCGCCTCGACCCCTGAGGCGACGACAAAGGCAAAGTCGCGCTCGACCGCCTGCAAATCACTGGCGGCCAGAGCGGCACGAGTGGCGGATTTGGTGCGCGCAAACGGCACCTTGGCCAGATGCAGGGCAAACGCCACAGCCGGGCCTTTCACATCCGCCGCCTGAATGACTTTCGGATGCAGTTCACCAAACGCGCCCAGCGCATTTTTTGGCCCCAGCGACAGCTTGGCCGAGCGTCCGGGGTGCCACCAATTGTTCAGATCGCGCAGATGCATCAACTTGGCCGGGGCACCGATGGCCGAAAGAGTGGCCAGAAGGTCGGCCTTGGCGTCAAATGTATCCACCGGGCGACGTGCGCCAAAGCGATCCTTAGGGCCGGTAGAGCCCACCAGAATACCGGTGATCATCACCTCTTGTTCATCCGGTTCGGCGCCGTGGAATACCGGCCCGACTTCGAAAAGCGCCAGGTCCATGAAGCCACGCGCCTGATTGCGGGCAGCAGCCATCAACAGGCCGGGTAAAAGCGAAGGGCGCATGTGGCTCATCTCGCTCGAAATTGGGTTGTCCAGACGGCTGGCATCACTGCCGCCTCCAAACCGCTCTGCATTTTCGGCGTCTATGAAACTGTAGGTCACACACTCATTGTAGCCCAACGCGGCCACAGTGCGACGTGCCATGCTTTCGCGCCGTTGCAGCGGCGTCAACACAGGTTTCGGCACACCCACTCGAGCGCGCGCCATGGGTTTGCCAACAAGCTTGGTAAGAGAGGCGACTCGCGCCACTTCCTCGATCAGATCCGCAGGCCCCTGCACATCCGGGCGCCATGACGGCACACTTGCCATGTCGCCTTCGATGCTAAAACCTAAAGATGTCAGGATGCGGCGTTGCTCATCCGCCGCGATATCCATGCCCACAAGGCTTTGCACCCGGTCTGTATCAAGTTTATAGGCGCGGTTCACATCCGGCACCGCGCCCGCGGTCACCACGTGGCTGGCTTCGCCCCCACAAAGATCCAACACCATCTGGGCCGCCAACTCCATCGCCGGGGCGTTGAATGCCGGATCAATGCCGCGTTCATTGCGGTAACGTGCATCAGAATTGATCTTGAGACTGCGCCCGGTGCGTGCAATCTGAATAGGATCCCAAACGGCGGCTTCCAGAAAAACATCCGTGGTTTCATTGGTGCAGCCTGTCGCCAGCCCGCCCATGATACCGCCAATACTTTCAATGCCTTGATCGTCAGAAATCACCACCGCACCCGGTTCAAAGGTGTGTTCCTTTTCATCCAACCCCATCAAAGTCTCGCCACCCTTGCTGCGGTGGACTCGCAGATCACCCTGAACCTTCGAGGCATCAAACACGTGCAAAGGCCGGTTCATGTCATAGGTGAAAAAGTTGGTAATATCGACCAACGCCGAGATAGGCCTCAGCCCGATCGCCTTCAGGCGCTTTTGCAGCCATTCGGGGCTGGGGCCGTTTTTTACATTCCGGATCAGGCGACCCATAAACACTTCGCAACCATCGATGGTGGCATCCTCGTCAATGGTCACATTGATGGGGCTATCAAAACTCCCTTCGACCCGCGCCGTTTTAGCAGGCTTCAAAACGCCCAGCCCACGCGCTGCCAGATCGCGGGCAATGCCGCGCACTCCCAGCGCATCCGGGCGGTTAGGAGTAATCGCGATGTCAATAACCGGGTCAATTCGCGCCGGATCATTTTCGGTCAGCCAATCGGCAAAGCTATCGCCAACCTCGCCTGAGGTCAGCTCTATGATCCCGTCATGCTCATCCGAAAGCTCCAGCTCGCGTTCGGATGCCATCATGCCGTGGCTTTCTATCCCTCTGATTTTACCCACTTTAATCGTGGTATCAATTCCTGGAATATACTGGCCGGGCTTGGCCACCACGATGGTGATCCCCGTACGCGCATTGGGCGCGCCGCAGACGATCTGCTTGTCGCCCTCGTCAGTTTCGACGACACAAACCCGCAGACGGTCGGCATCGGGGTGCTTTTGGGCTGACTTCACTTTGCCGATGGTAAAGTTTTTCAGGGCATCGGCAGGGTTGATAACATCTTCAACCTCAAGACCAAGGTCGGTCAGAGCTTCGCAAATCTCATCTACGGTTGCATCCGTATCAAGGTGGTCTTTCAACCAGGAAAGCGTGAATTTCATATCGTTTTTCCAGTCATAGCAGGTCGGCTCTGCTCTTATCCGATTGTTCGCGGGCGCGAAAGACTAACAAGAAAAAACATGTAAACCACCGCAATTCAGGCACGTTTTTGACAAATTGGGACAGTAGCGTCAGAGAAAATATTACGAGTGGACAAAACATGGATACTAAAGGACCAACCCTTATCGCCGCTGCTTTTGGCCTGATCATCGCCGGTGCGGTTTTCGTGCAATTGGATAAGGAAACCACCACGTCCGGGGCTATTGCCGTCGCTGAGCCTAATGAACTTCCGGCTGACACTGCCAGCACCGCGGCCAGCGACAATACCAGTCCAGAGGCACTGACCAACCCCGCCGCCGTCACCAGAGACGCGACATGGACCCGTCGCACGACCTCGGGCGGAGCGCTGTTCATTTCTGCGGGCGACACGGATTAGGGGTAAATTTACAAATTTGTCTGCGTGCAAAGTGTGAATTTGCAAATTCAGCACGGACAGAAAGGCGTTTTTATAAACCTGAATACGCTCTGGCCGGGTCAATCTTAAGACTTTGTTAAGGTCAATTCAGTTCGCGGTCAGGTCTTCGACAACCCGGAACCTCTCACAGATCATTTCCATGTCACCTGACCAGCCGCCGTTGCGTTTGAAAAAGGCGATGTGATCGCGTCGCCAACCTTCGTAAGTCTGGTTCTCGCCTTCGGCCAAAGCAAAACCCTCGTCGATGTCGTCAAAAGCCATGCGCTCGACACTGACGGTTTCAATCACCACCGCCGGGCTGCCATCCCAATTGGTGATAATATCGCGCCGCCCTTTGAGCGGAGGCACCTCGCCATCCTCCTCAAAATCCGCAGCCCGCCCGCAAGTCGCACGCTTTTTACCCGCCCGCACCAGCGCGATCAGTTCAGCGTTCATCACGTCGCTGTCGCCGAATTTGAAGGTGGTGGCGCCGGGATATTTGGCAAGGAGGGTTTTGAGGTTGGGCATGTTCTTTCCGCTCGCTTTAAATGCACCACCCGGACGGCGAAGCCACCTCTCGGCGCTCGTTACCGAGCACCTGCCGGTCAATGGGACAGCGCCCGTTTTCAGGTTATCCTCGGACGGCACCGCCGGACAGCGCCCGACCCTCCCCACGGGAGGGCGCTTTTGCAAGGTTTCAACTGACACAATCGTTAGCCGTGTTTCACCCACACCTGCAACAAAACCCATAACGCGCCCACCCAGGGTCAGGCGCTGTCCTCTCCTGGGCCGCAGTTCCGAGGTGGTTTTCCAGCCAGACGCGGTGGGGGTTCATTCCTTGTTCCCTTCTTCCCTCCACATCCTCAAGAATAAAGTATCAACATCATGTTGAGGTAAACCGAGTTCTTTGCGCAGGTCGCTCCGCATTATCTTGAGTAGATGCTTCATATTTCCGTTGCCATCAGCCACTTCTTTCGCAAGGAGATTTGCTGCTTCCGCGGCGGCCTTGGAGCCAAGAAGAAAAATTGCGGCGACAGAAGTTTCAAGACGATCCTTTTGTTCGCCGGTCAGGTTATCCCTTCCAGCAACGTTCTCAAGATTGCGATATGCTTCGATGAGGTGGGCTACTACCCTTTCTCGCCTACGTTCTTCTTTGTCCCGCCGAAGACCAAAGACGTAAGTGAGCCATGCGCCCAAAAGACCGCCGAGAAGTGCGGGCAAGAGTATCAACACCCATTCTTCCATC
>JAAEUB010000444.1 GCA_024227755.1 Paracoccaceae bacterium
ATCCGCAAACTTGACTTGCTGCGCCGCGTCTGGAGCCGTGAATTTACCTTGCTTGGGCGCGTGGCCGGGATGCTGGGCCTGACCAAGAAAATCACCGAGGCCGACCTGAAAGAATGGGAGGAACTGGTTTATGACAGCTGCACGATGTGCGGCCGCTGCTCAATCGTGTGCCCGGTTGGCAATGACCTGACCATGATGATCCGCAAAATGCGCGAAGGCATGTCATCATCCGGGCACGCGCCGATTGAACTGGTCGGTGCCGCCGGGCGGCACGCCGATTTTGGCAGCCCGATGGGTGATCTGAAAAAGGCACTTCACGCACAGGTCGGTCATGCCATCAAAGACACCGGCATCGACATCCCGTTCGACAAGAAGGGCGTTGATTACCTGGTGATCCTGTCAGCGCAGGAAATTGCTGAATTTCCTGAAGTACTGGGCGCTATGGCTAAGATCTTCAAGCAGGCCGGGGTAACCTGGACCGTCTCTGATGACGCTTACGAGGCCACCAATGTCGGCGTTCAGCTGGGCAACCGCGACATTGCCCGCCTGTTGGTTTCCCGTGTGGTTGAAACCGCCGAGGCGCTGGGCGTCAAAGGGGTGATCAGCCCCGAATGCGGCCATGCTTATCAGGCGCTGCGCTGGGAGGGGCCGAACCTGATCGGGCGTCCCTTCAACTTTGAGGTCGTGCATATCATCGAGCTTCTAGATCGCCTTCGTGCCGAAGGAAAAATCAAGACCAAAGGCAAGGACAGCACCCGCATCACCTTCCACGACCCATGTCAGATCAACCGCCGTGGTGGCATTGATGCCGAACCAAGGCGGCTTATGGGCATGGTTGCCGACAATTTCATCGAGACTGACGATGCTGGCACTATGAACTGGTGTTGCTCGGGCGGCGGTGGTGTGGGGGCAAATGAACGCGCCGAAGACCTGCGCTTCAAGGCGTTCAACCGCAAACAACGCCAGTTCGAAAAAGTCGCGCCAGACAAGATCGTCACCATGTGCGCCTTTTGCCATCACACACTGGAAGATCAGTTGGACCTGCACGGCATGGACATCGAAGTGGCCGGGTTGACTGAATTGCTGGCTGAATATTTAGACGACGAAAGTTAAGGGGAACACGAACATGGCAAAACGACTGGTCGTAGACCCGATCACCCGTATCGAAGGTCACTTGCGCATCGAGGCACAGATGGAAGGCAACACCATTGCCGAAGCCTATAGCTCGGGCACCATGGTGCGCGGGATCGAGATCATCCTGCGTGGACGTGATCCGCGCGACGCTTGGGCCTTTGCCCAGCGCATATGCGGCGTTTGCACCTTGGTGCATGGTATCGCCAGTGTGCGCGCCGTGGAAAATGCTCTGGCGATAGAGATTCCGAAAAATGCCCAGCTGATCCGCAATCTGATGATCGCGGCGCAATATGTGCATGACCATGTGATGCACTTCTATCACCTGCACGCGCTCGACTGGGTCGATGTGGTGTCAGCTCTGGATGCCGACCCCAAAGCAACCTCGGAACTGGCTTCGTCCATAAGCAACTATCCCCGCTCATCTCCGGGCTATTTCTCGGACGTGAAAACCAAGCTGAAAACCTTCGTCGAACAGGGACAGTTGGGGATTTTCGCCAACGGCTATTGGGGGCACTCTGCCTATAAACTGCCGCCCGAGGCGAACCTGATGGCTGTGGCACACTACCTTGATGCGCTGGAATGGCAGCGCGACGTGGTGCAGCTTCATACGATCTTCGGGGGTAAGAACCCACATCCAAACTTCCTAGTCGGTGGGGTGGCCAGCCCGCTTGATCCCAATTCAGACAGCGCCATTAACATGCAGACTCTGGCGAAAATCTCGGACGTGATTTCCAAGATGGAGGATTTTGTCAACCTCGCTTATGTCCCCGACACACTGGCGATTGCCGGGTTCTACAAGGACTGGGGCGCAATTGGTGAAGGTGTTGGCAACTTCATGAGCTATGGCGATTTCCCAACCGGGGCAACGGATGACCCAAGCACCTTCAAGGTGCCTCGCGGCATCATTCTCAATCGTGACATCTCGACCGTGCATGATCTTGATCTGCACGAGGAAAGCCAGATTCAGGAATTTGTCGACCACTCGTGGTATGACTACAAGGGTGGCGAAGGTGCCGGTCTGCACCCCTATCAGGGTGAGACCGAGTTCAACTTTACCGGTCCCAACCCGCCCTACGACCAGCTTGATATCGACAAGGGCTATTCCTGGATGAAAAGCCCACGTTGGAAGGGCAAACCGATGGAAGTTGGCCCTCTTAGCCGCGTGCTGATGATGTATGCCACCGGCAATGAGCATGCGAAAGAGCTAGTGGATTACACCCTGACCACGTTGGACGTTCCGGTAACAGCCCTGTTCTCGACCCTTGGTCGTACCGCGGCACGCACGTTGGAAACCAAGATTTTCGTCGACTTCATGCGTGGGTGGTACAATGATCTGGTTGCCAATATCGCGGCGGGCGATCTTTCAACCCACAACAACGATAAGTGGGACCCAAAAACCTGGCCGAAAAAAGCGCAAGGTGCGGGTTACATGGAGGCACCACGCGGCGCCCTAGGCCACTGGATCGTCATCGAGGACGGCAAGATCGCCAATTATCAGGCAGTCGTCCCGACAACCTGGAATGCAGGGCCACGCGATGCGGGCGGGGTAGCAGGCCCGTATGAAGCAGCGCTCAAAGGACATAATCTGGCCAACCCCGAGCAACCACTTGAGATTTTACGGACCATCCATTCGTTCGATCCATGTATCGCCTGCGCGGTGCATATGGTGGGCGAGGACGGTGACTCGTTCGAAGTAAAAATCAGCTAGGGTAAAGCAGCGCGGACTGAGTACATGACTGGTGGCATGGCCGAAATGAGTGGGGATATCCACGTCAAGCTGCGCGTTCAAAACGGGCGTGTTGACAGGGTTGAATGTGTTTCATCACGCCCCACCAACTCTGCCTGGATGTTTATCGGCAAACCGGTCGAGCGGGTGACCCGGAGCATCGGGGCGGTATACTCACTATGCGGGAGTGCCCAAACTATCGCAGCACTTATGGCCGTCGAAAATGCGCTCGCAATCTCGGTTGGTCCTGAGGTTCGCGCCGCCCGCGACCTCCTGCGCCTGTCCGAGATGCTGACCCAAACCGCTATGCGCCTGTGCCTGCACTGGCCAAGTGTTCTGGGCTTGAAACCCGAACCAAAACTTGTACGTGACTGCCTTGCCACCGAGCAAGCGTTCGAGACATATGTCATGGGTGGACCGGACTGGAAAACACCGGGTGCTGGCTTGCCAAAGCCAGATACGGCAGCGAACGAGGTGATGGAGGGGCTGACAAATTCTATCGGTGAAACGAAAGCACTCACGCATGCGATACGCTCGGGCCTGAATGCCCTCGGATTGCAAAGTTTCGGAGCATTGACGGGAGGGGCGCGGCCAGAACAAGGCGCGCTTACACGTAACTGGACACATGAGGCCGTTATCAATGCGCGCTTTGATCACGGGGTTGGGTTGCTGGCAAGGCTTGAAGCCTCTTTGGCAGACCTGAACACCATTCCCAAAAAAATGCGAGCGGCTCTGGATGACCTGGAGGGGTCGCCAGCCACGTCATGTATCCAAACCACTGGCGAGGGTTTTGCAAGGGTCGAGACCGCGCGAGGCACCTTGACCCATCAGATCAGTATCAAGGATAACAAGATAATCGCTTACCGGATTGACGCACCAACTGAGGCGAATTTCCACTCCGATGGTCCGGTAAGGCAAGGGTTGCTGGAAGCGGATGCCTCGGACATCAGCGCACTGACACAAGCGGCACAACTTCATATTCTTGCAATAGATCCATGCGTGGAGTTTCATGTGGAAGTAGATGATGCATGAGATGGCGCTTGCAGAAGGGGTCCTTGGGATTGTTGAGCAGACAGTCAAGGGGCAGTCCTGTACGAAAGTTACAAAGGTACGGTTGGAAATCGGTGAACTTAGTCATGTCGCACCTGAAGCGCTCCGATTTTGCTTTAAGGCAGTCATGAACGGAACAATAGCACAGGGGGCGACGTTGGAAATTGATCGCACGCCAGGACGCGCGTGGTGTCACGATTGTGGGCAGAACGTGCCAGTTTCAACGCTCGGAGCACCCTGCCCCGAATGCGACGGATTTAAACTACAAATCACCGGCGGTGAAGATATGCGGGTGCGCGATATGGAGGTGGAGTAATGTGTACAACATGCGGATGCGATCAGGGTGGCGCAAAGGTGGAAGGCGAACATAGCC
>JAAEUB010000445.1 GCA_024227755.1 Paracoccaceae bacterium
ATGCTTTGGAATGACGAGGGCATCTTTTGGGTCACATTAGGAGAACGGGGACTGCGAAAAAACGCGCTGGCAAAGGCCGTCACCGCCTATAACAACGCCTTGCGCATCCGTACCGAAAAGGCGCATCCGGTGAACTGGGCCATAACCCAGAACAACCTCGCCACTGCCCTTAGCCATCAGGGCAGCCGCAGCGGCGGCGAGGCCGGGATTGCCCTGCTAGCAAAAGCCATCACCGCCTATAACAACGCCTTGCACGTCTACACCGAAAAGGCGCATCCGGTGGACTGGGCCATGACCCAGAACAACCTCGCCATTACCCTTCAGGAACAAGGCAAACGCAGTGGCGGGGAGACCGGGATTGCCCTGCTGGCAGACGCCGTCACCGCCTATGACAACGCCTTGCGCGTCTACACCGAAAAGGCGCATCCGGTGGACTGGGCCATGACCCAGTACAACCTTGCCACTGCTGAGAAGGCGATCGCCGGTCACGAGGCAACCGGGGAGCCCGAGCCGCATCTTCGCCGGGCGCTGGAATATGTGGAGGCCGCTTTGCGGGTCTATGATCCTGAACACATGCCTTATGATTATGGCACGGCCAGCAACCTGCGCGATCGCCTGTTGCGGCGTCTGGCCGGAGAGTAACCGGGGGGGGCGGGTAAATTCCAGCTTGGCGCAGTTTTCGCTTTCGGCTAGAGCATTATGAGGTTTGTTGGAATCACCAACGAACCTCATAACGCAGCAAAATCACTGGCTTAACCCGGCGCTATGCGTTTTATCTGTTTCAGACAAAACACACAGCGCTTAAGCCTGATCCGGCTGGCAATCGAAAAGGACCCCCCATGCTCAGAACACCGCTGATGGCGCTTGCCTTCCTTTGCGTCACCGCCCTGCCGCTGGCTGCGGATTTGGTGGAAGATTGCCTGCAGGATAACGATCTCGACCTGAAAATCGGCAGCTGCACAGCCGCAATCCGTTCCGGCCATTGGGCAGGCGAGGAACTGGCCTGGACTTACAACAATCGCGGGCGGGCTTACTCCAAGCTTGGTGAATACGATACTGCCGTAACCAACTTCGACCAGGCGATCCGCCTCAGCCCGGGTTTTTCGCTGGCCTATTATAATCGCGGCAAAGCCCAGGTCGAACTTGGCAAATACGAGGCCGCGTTTGGAGATTTCAACCAGTCCCTGAGCATTGATCCG
>JAAEUB010000446.1 GCA_024227755.1 Paracoccaceae bacterium
ACCCCGAACTTGTCAGCGGCACCAATGACTTTCGCGATACCCAGTGCAACAACTGCGGCCAATGCGTCGGGGCCTGCCCGACCGGGGCGCTGAAGGATCTGTCCGACACCGGTAAATTGCCTAAAAACCTGCGCGAAAAAACCACCACGACCTGCTGTTACTGCGGTGTTGGCTGCGCGATTGAGATCGAAACAGAAAACGGCAAGATGGTTGCGGTAAACCCGTCGTTTGAGTCCGATGCCAACATGGGCAACCTGTGCGTAAAGGGTCGGTTTGGTTTGGATTTTCTGCACCATCGTGACCGACTTACGCAACCCCTTATGCGGCGTGGCGGCAAGGACAGCCCGCTCGAACCCGCAAGCTGGGAGGAAGCGGTAGCCTTCACCGCAAAACGCTTGAACGAGGTCAAAACGCAACACGGGGCGCATACGCTCGCCGGTATCACATCAGCCCGCGCCACCAACGAGGAAAACTTTGTCTTCCAGAAAATGATCCGTTGCGCCTTTGGCACCAACAACATCGACCATTGTGCTCGTCTCTGCCACATGGCCTCGGCCGTTGCTTTTAAAAAGGCGGTCGGCTCCAGTGCGCCCTCCGCATCGTCACCTGATGTGCGGTTGGCCTCGGCGTTTATCATTTGCGGCTCCAACACCACCGTGACCCATCCGGTCATTTCCAGTCAGGTGATGAAGGCGAAATACGAAAGCGGGGCCAGGATCGTGGTCATTGACCCGCGGCGCATCGAAATGGTTGATCATGCTGACGTCTGGTTGCGGGCCAGGGGTGGTACCAATGTCGCCGTGTTGAACGGGATCGCGCATATCATTCTGAAAGAAGGTCTCGCGAACGAGGAATTCATCAAGGCCCGCACTGAAAACTGGAACACTTACATCAAGAGCCTCGATCGTTATACACCTGAATATGTAGAAGAAATCTCGGGAGTGCCAAGGGACCGCCTGCGCGAGGCGGCTTTGATCTATGCCAATGCCGAACGCGGCATGACCCTCTGGGGTATGGGCATCACCCAGCACCTGACAGGCGTTGACGGGGCGCTGGCCATGGCCAACCTGTCGCTGATGACCGGGCACCTTGGCACACCGGGAACCGGGTTCATCCCGTTGCGGGGCCAATCGAATGTGCAGGGCTGTTCGGACATGCAAGGCCAGCACAATAACCTGCCGGGATACCACGACATCAAGAACCCGGAGCACCGGGCCAAATTTCAGGCAGCCTGGGGTGTGCCAATGCCTGAGGACGAGTATCACTCCGTCGTTCGGATGGAAGAAGGCGCAAGCGATGGCAGCATCAAGGCCATGTACATCATGGGCGAAAACCCCATGGGTTCCAGCCCCGATGTGAACGAGGTCGAACGCGGGCTCAGGAAACTTGAATTCCTCGCAGTGCAGGACATTTTCCTGTCTGAAACCGCCGCTTTGGCCGACGTGGTTTTCCCGGTGGCCAGTTTTGCCGAAAAGGATGGTACCTTCACTGACACAGAGCGCCGGGTGCAGCTTTTGCGTAAGGCGATCGGTCCGGCGGGA
>JAAEUB010000447.1 GCA_024227755.1 Paracoccaceae bacterium
CTGTAAAGCCTCGATGGGTGATCGTGGAAAGATCAGCAGTTGGACTTTTGACCCGATTTACCAGCAACCTCTCGGTCTGGATGATTTTGCGGCGGCGGCTTTGCAAACGGCCGTTCTCAACTCCCCCACTCCCCCGTCCCCCTGCTCTTCGGCCGACGGCGCAGCCGCAATTATCCTCTCGTCAAATCCTGCCCCAGTTGTCATTCACGGCATGGGTTGGGCATTGGACGAGCATTATTTGGGTGATCGGGATTTGAGCGACTCACCAGCACTACGAACGGCTGCTCGTCGCGCCCTCGACATGGCAGGCATTACCGATCCCAACCGTGACTTTTCTATGGTTGCCCTTTCTGATCATTTTGAGTATCAGCGCGAATTGTGGACGGCCGTTCTCAATCTCAACAACTTTAACAACATCAACCCTTCCGGTGGGCTAACAAATGGCATCCCTCCCTTCGTAGCTGGACTCGACCGATTGATTGAAGTCGTGCTGCACCTGCGGCAGGAGAAAGCGGGCATGGGATTGGCGCATGGCTGCTGGGGGCCAGCCGGACAGGGACAGGCAGTCATGGTGGTGGGACGATGAGACAAGCCGCAGTAATTGGTACCGGACAAACCAAACACAGCAAAGCCCGCCATGACGTAAATCAGGCCGAATTGGTACGCGAAGCGGCCGTTCGCGCCCTGGCTGACGCTAATCTTACCTTCAATGATGTCGATGCCATCGTTCTGGCAAATATGGAACTGTTTGAAGGACGCGCCCTGCCAGAAATGTGGGTAGGCGAGGCGGTTGGCGGCTACGGCAAGCCGGTGATGAAAATTGCAACTGGAGGCACGTCAGGCACATCAGGTTGCATCGCTGGCTATCACCAAGTGGCTTCAGGCTTATTTGACATTGTTCTTGTTGTGGGTTGGGAAAAACATTCCGAAGGTGCGACGCAAACGGGAATGGCAATGGTTGATCCGCTGTGGGATCGCAACGTCGCTTCTGGTGCGCTGGGCAACTTTGCCCTCTCCATTTCGCAATACATGCTTGAGCGCGGCGTGACGCCAGAACAGGCGGCCAAAGTGGCGGTGAAAGCACGGCGCAACGCGGTCAACAACCCATATGCCCATTTGCAAAAGGCTGATCTGACGGTAGAAAAGGTGTTGGCCTCACGCATGTTGGCCGACCCGGTGCGTCTCTTTGACATGTGTCCCCAATCGGATGGGGCGGCGGCAGTTGTATATGCGGCCGCAGGTCGAGCTGAACAGCTTTGTTCACGACCCGCGTGGGTGCGAGCCACAGCCACACGCCATGACCAACCTTATCTTGGTGACCACGACCGACGGCTGGTGACGATGCGGACTTTGCGCGGGGCAGCGCAGGAAGCTTACGCCAAAGCAGACATCACCAATCCACTCCAGCAATTTGACGTGGCTGAAATTTACGAGCCGGTGACGTATGCCGAGCTGGCCTGGTACGAGGCATTGGGGTTTTGTGAAGAAGGTGAATC
>JAAEUB010000448.1 GCA_024227755.1 Paracoccaceae bacterium
ATAGAAGCGCGTCAAGCGGTTGTATTCTTTTGATGTGGCCGCCGCGATTGGGTTAATCAAGATCAGGCCCAGCGCGCCAAGAAGCAAAACCACCATCGCCGGCGCGATCATTGTCAGCAGGGCGGGTCGTCCGGCGGCGCGTGTCACCACCAATTCCGAGCTGCGTGAAAGTCCAAGAAACATGAACAAAGTTGCCAGGACCACGACCAGCGGAAGGATTTTATACATGACACCCGGCAAATTGAGAAACGTCAGTTCGGTAATTTCGATCATACTGATCCTGCCACCAAACCGGCGCAGGTTTTCGATTGTATCGAGCATGATGAACAAGGCCGAAAGGCTTGTCAGCACTATCAGGAATGACGAAAAAAACCGCCGGGCGATATATAAATGAAGGGTCATGTGGCAACCATCTGTCTGGAACGGCGTCTGAACATGGCTTGGCGCGGTGAAATCCACAGGATTAGGACCACCAGCACCACGCCCGCCAGCACCGGGGCATATACCAGCCCGACCAGAGCCTCGCTGCTTTTGGCAGGTGTGCTCACCAAATTGTCGAAAACCTCAAGGCTGACCAAAAGGAAAACCGAGGCGAATATCTGGCGCCAAAGACCGAAGCGACTGAACCCACCCAAAAGAAGGGTGGAAAACCCGATCAATGCAGCGATTGGAGCCAATAACGTGGAAGCAATTCGCGTATGTGCCTCATATAAAAACTTCACCCGGCTGGCACCCGTTGTGGCCAGAACCGAGGGCCGGGCGCGCAAAAGCTCGAGCGTGGACAGGGTTTTGTAGGAACCTCCTCCCAGAAAATCACCCTCAATCAGTGCGGCCAGATTATAGGTTAATTCGTCAAAAGCGGTGATGGTCAAACGGGTGCTACCCGTTTCCAGAACTTGGGCCAGCCCCTTGAACATTATCAATCGAGGGCCTTCTTGCGAGCGTAAGACCAGCGCGCGTTCAGCAGAATAGACGACATGGTGCGCCTCGTTGCTCACGTCAGATAAGAATATATCAAGCATTTCGCCGTCACGCGTGATCTCGCGAATGTAAAAGGTAACCCCGTCAGCAGGGTGGACAAAGGACCCCTCGGTCAGGAACCGCGCGGTAATGTTCTCGGCTATTTCATCCTTGCGTATCGACAGACGTTCCTGACTCATCGGGACCAAAACGTGATTAAGCACGGCCAGAAAAAGACCGGTAAGCAGGCCAAATATCAGCACCGGGCGGGCCATGCGAAAGGGGCCAAAGCCGGTGCTTTGGGCCACGACCAGCTCGTTTTCCGCGCTCAGCCGGTTGGTGATGAAAACCGCAGCGGCAAATGCTGCCACCGGTAATACCTGTGAGATCATCAAAGGCAGGGTCAGGATCGACAACTCGACAAACACCATGGCGCTTTCGCCGTTGGCTATCAGTTGATCAAACAGCAGCACAGCCCGGTTGACCCAGTAGACCAACACCAGCACAAGGGCGAAAAATCCGAACGCCAAAATGAGCTGTCTAAGCAAATATCGGTCGAACCTTGCCAAATCGCCCCCTTAACACCCTGCGAACACGCTATATCTTGTGATATGTTGTAACCCAATGCGCAGATAGGGAAAACTCTTAATGCGGTTTGTCCGGCATTTGTCGCAGGGAATGTGGCGAATTGCCCGGAACCTGCCCCCGAAACCTGCCAGTGTCGTGGCTGCCCGTTTCCAAATTGCACCTCTGATCGAGGGTTAAACGCTTTAACTGGTCATTTTCACCTCTCAGGGCTAGGAAAGGCAAAGCTTTGCCGAAACTTCAACGAAAGACAGCCCATGACCACACCAATTACACCCGTATTCGTCGAAACTGACCTTGATAGCCTTGCCACAAACGAGGGCCGGGTTGTGGTCTTTGTGCCCGAAGACGGTCGCCTGACGATCCCCGTGCGCCGGGTCAACCGGTTGATGAAAGGGGCGGTTGCGCGTTTTGTGGCAAGTGATGCTTTTGCGCGCCTGAAACCCGGCGAGGCGTGCGATCTGGCCTGGCCGGTGGGCATGATGGCCGAAGCGGTGCAGGTTGTCCGGCTTGAGCGGCGCTTTGACATGGAAGCATGTCGCAAGGCAGGGGCCGCAATCGGTGCTGCCGGGGCGGGAAAACCGGTGCTGGTCCTGGCCGGAAACCAGCGCGGGGTTGATGATATCGCCCTTGGCGCAACCCTGCGCGCCTATGATTTCACCGACCACAAGACCGACAGCGAAAATGCCGCAAAAAAGCCGGGCCAGTTGACATTCGCCGTGACCAGGATGGATGAGGTAGAGGGGATGGACAAGGCTGTGTCAGCTTTGGCCGAAGGCGTGTTTTTCACCCGCGATCTGATCAATGAACCCTCAAATGTGCTGACGACCACCGAATTTGCCGCCCGGTTGGAAGCACTGGCCAAGCTTGGCGTCAAAGTGAAAACCCTGGATGAGCCCGAGCTGGAAAAGCTCGGCATGCGCACCTTGCTTTCGGTCGGGCACGGCTCGCGCAGCCCTTCAAAAGTGGTGATCATGGAATGGATGGGCGGCGAAAAAGGCGTGGCCCCGCTGGCACTGGTCGGAAAGGGCGTTGTGTTTGATGCCGGTGGCATCAGCCTCAAACCGGCGGGCGGCATGGAGGATATGACGATGGATATGGGCGGTGCCGGCACCGTCGCCGGGGTGATGAAAACCCTGGCACTGCGCGCGGCCAAAGCCAACGTGGTGGCCATTGTCGGATTGGTGGAAAACATGCCTGACGGTCAGGCCACGCGCCCCGGTGATGTTGTGCGTTCGATGAAAGGCGACAGCGTCGAGGTCATCAATACCGACGCCGAGGGTCGGTTGGTGCTTTGCGATGTCATGTGGCACGTGCAAGAGGCCTACAAGCCTGCCGGAATGATCGACCTTGCCACCCTGACCGGGGCCATTGTCATCGGCTTAGGTCATGAAAACGCGGGCGTTTTTTCAAATGACAACGCGCTCTGCAATGGATTTCTGAAGGCTGCCGAGAACGAAGGCGAAGGGGCCTGGCGCATGCCGCTTGGGGCGGCCTATGACAAGAAACTGAAAAGCCGCATTGCCGACATGAAAAATGTTGGCGGGCGCGATGCAGGTGCGATAACTGCGGCGCAGTTCTTGCAGCGTTTCGTCAAGGACGACACGCCGTGGATCCACCTTGATATCGCCGGCGTGGCCTTGGTAAAAACCAACACGACACTCGCTCCGAAAGGTGCCACTGGCTGGGGGGTGCTGGCGTTGAACCGGCTGGTGGCCAACCGCTTTGAGGGCTGAATTCAATTGCATTCATCTTGGTATAAATACTCCCGCCGGAGGCATAAAATTCTCCGAGCGAAGCGAGGCCCGGCCCAACCCGAAGATGCCCCGCAGGGGCTGATGAGGGACGGGAGAACCCCCTGACGGAGTGAAAGCATGTCCGAGGTTTACTTCTACCACATGACCCGCACGCCGCTTGAGGCAACTTTACCACTTCTGCTGACAAAATCGCTTGAGGCCGGGTGGAAAGTTCTGGTGCGCGGTACCGATCAGGCAATGTTGAGCTGGTTGGATGAAAAGCTGTGGCTGGGGGACGGGTTTTTGCCCCATGGTCTGGCAGGCGGGACATTTGACGCCGATCAGCCGGTGCTTTTGACCACGCAAACGGGCGATATGCAGGGCGCCAACGCCCTGATTTCCGTGGATGGGGCGATGATTGATCCGGGCGAGGTTGCGGCGCTAAAACGTGCCTCGATCCTGTTTGATGGTAATGACCGGGACGCGATCGCCCATGCCCGCACAATGTGGAAAACCCTGACCAGCGCCGGTTTGCCTGCCCAATACTGGAGCCAGGAGGGTGGCAGGTGGGAAATGAAGGCACAGGCCCAGGCGTAGGCGGGGGTGCTCCCGCCCGTCGTCGACCCATCAAAGATGGGCACTCCTCCCGTTGGGCCAGGCACAAAACGCGCATGCGTTTTATGCCGAGGCGCGTCGCGCTTGGATTTATTACCGTCTGGAAAACTGCAGCACGAGGAAAGAACTCATCGCGTCAGGATCAGTGTATCCCCGGAAATCTCGATCTTTTCATAAAGTCTCAGATAGCGCATCCCCAGCAAAGACCCGTCCATCTCGCCCTGATTGACCCAGACGCGCAGGTTTTTGTCCTCTATCCCTTCCAGATCAACCAGATTGATGCGTGCCGGGGCGGTGCGTACTTCGCCATTGGCAGTCATCGCCAAGCCGCTAAAGACCAGAGCATCCAGATTGACGCCAACGGCACGCGCATCAGCCTCGGACAGCACCACCTCGGTCGCACCGGTGTCAACGACAAACTCAACCGGCGTGCCATTGAGTTTCAGCGTCAGGTAAAAGTGCCCGTCGAAATGGCGAGGCACAGAAACCTGACCGGTGGCCGCGACCAGTGACTGGCGGGGGCCATGGCTGCCTTGAATGTCGCTCCACAATCCGTAACCGGCTATTACCACCACGAAAATCGCCACCCAGGCTGAAGCCTGGCCGAACATTTTTGCCATGCTCAGCCCATGTCGGGCGAACCTGTAGCCTGCGACCAGAAACACCAGTAACAGCCCCAAATATATCAGATCTGCGATTTCAAAACTTTCCATGGCTGAAAACATAGGCACGCTCAGGGGTTTTGTCAGCCCTGGCTCAGCCGAGAAAGCCGAAATCCGCCAGCCCATCAAGTACGAATTGCACTGCTAGTGCGGCCAGAAGCATGCCTAAAAGCCGTGTCACCACGTTGATGCCGGTATCCCCCAGCAGACGTTCCAGCCGCCCGCCGACTAAAAACGCCACAAACACCAGCACGAGGACGGCCACTAACACCCCCAGCACCGCAATCTTCATCAGCCAGTCATCGCCCGCTTCGCCGGTCAGCAAGATCATCGTCGCAATCGCGCCCGGTCCGGCAATCAGCGGTGTGGCCAGCGGAAACACCGAAGGATCGTTCGCCGTCTGCGCCTGTCCCTTGCGACGCTTGGTGCGCCGTTCAAACAACATATCAAGGGCGGTGAGAAACAACAGCACCCCGCCCGCGATGCGAAACGCCGACATTGAAATGCCCATGAAACCCAGCACCGCCTCGCCAAACAATGCAAAAAGCGTCAGGATGCCCGCCCCAATTAACGAAGCACGGATTGCGACGGAGCGTCTGTGCGCGTGTTCCATGCCTTTGGTCAGGGCAATGAACATCGGCGTCAGACCAATCGGGTCAATCACCACCAGCAGGGTGAAAAACGCCGCGGTAAGGATTTCTACTTCCATGTCTAAACCCTTGCCTTTTCAAGTTTATTTTCGGCCGAGACCCACATGGCTTCGGCCCGGTCCAGGGCATTCATAACCTCGGCATATTTCTTTTGCCATACTTCCATTTCGCCGGCTTTACCGTCTTCGTACAAGGCCGGGTTGGCAAGCTTTTTTGCCAGCTTATCACGCATGGCGTTCAGCTTCTCCACCCGCTCTTCACTTTTGCGCACTTCGCTGCGCAGCGCTTTCACTGCATCGCGCGAGGGTGGTTTCGGCTTTTGTGCCTTGGGTGGTTTTGCCGTGCTGTCCGGGGTCAGCAGCATCTTGCGGTAAGCCTCCAGGTCTTGTTCAAACACCGTCACCCGACCCTTGTTGACCAGCCACAGCCGATCGGCGACCAGCGACAGCAGGTGCATGTCGTGACTGACCAAAATAACAGCACCGGTATAGGCGGTCAGAGCGTTAACCAAAGCCTCGCGGCTTTCCATATCCAGGTGGTTGGTCGGCTCATCAAGGATCAGCAGGTGCGGGGCTTCGAGAGTGGCAAGCATCAGTGTCAGGCGCGCTTTTTGACCCCCAGACAGGCGCGCGACGATGGTTTCGGCCTGTTCGGCCATCAAGCCAAAGCCCGAAAGACGTGCGCGCAGGCGTGCCGGCGTCTCACCCGGCCGCTCACGGCGCAGGTGTTCCAACGGGGTTTCGTCTGCGTGAAGCTCATCCATCTGGTGTTGGGCAAAATAACCGATGCGCAACTTGCGCGCGCGGGTAACGCGCCCGCCCAGCAGTTCAAGACGACCAGACAGGAGCTTGGAAAGGGTGGATTTACCCATGCCGTTCTTGCCCAAAAGCGCGATGCGGTCATCTTGGTCAATGCGCAGGGTCATGTGGCTTAACACCGGCTTGCCGTCATACCCGACCGAGGCACTTTCAAGCGCCACGATGGGTGGTGAAAGCTCTTCGGGGGTGGGAAAGCTGAAGGCACGCAATGCGGCCTCCTGCGGGGTGTTGATCGGTTTCAACTTCTCGATCATCTTGATGCGTGACTGGGCCTGTACGGCTTTTGACGCCTTATAACGGAAGCGATCAACGAAGCTTTGCAAATGGGCGCGCTGGGCTTCGACCTTTTTGTTTTCCGCCTCGGCCACCGCCAGACGGGCGGCGCGTGTTTCGGCAAAGCGGTCGTAATTGCCCTGATACAGGGTCAGCTTGCGGTCTTCGAGGTGCAAGATCGCACCGACTGCCCGGTTCAGCAATCCGCGATCGTGGCTGATGATAATCACCGAATGAGGATAACGCGCCAGATAGCTTTCCAGCCAAAGTGCACCTTCAAGATCAAGGTAGTTTGTTGGCTCATCCAAAAGCAGAAGGTCGGGCTGGGAAAACAGCACCGCCGCCAGTGCCACCCGCATCCGCCAGCCGCCCGAAAAGTCCGAACAGGGCAGGGCGTGTTGATCGTCGTCAAACCCAAGCCCCTTAAGAATGGTCGACGCCCGTGCCTCGGCTGACCATGCGTTGATGTCCGTCAGGCGGGTCTGGATGTCGGCAATGCGGGCGGGGTCATGCGTCGCCTCGGCCTCGGCCAGCAATTCGGCGCGTTCGGTGTCGGCGGCCAGAACCGTATCAAGAAGGGATACGTCGGACGCGGGCGCTTCTTGCGCCACGCCGCCGATACGCGCGCCTTTGGGCACCGAGATGTCGCCACCTTCCAGTACCAGCTCGCCGCGTATTATCCTGAACAACGTGGTTTTACCGGTGCCGTTACGTCCGACCATGCCAACCTTGTGTCCGGTTGGGATAGTCGCACTTGCGCCGACAAAAAGCGGCCTGCCTTCCATGGCAAATGTTATGTTGCTGATCCTTAACATGCGCCGGGTTTGCCGCCTTTTGACGGGATGGTCAATCGCCGCTTTTCAACCAGCCCCACTCGTGTTAGGCGGCGGGCGTCATTTAAACGGGGCCAAACCGGCCCGGATCAGAAAAAACGAGGACCGACATGGCCATTCAACGCACTTTCAGCATCATCAAACCTGACGCCACCAAACGCAACCTGACCGGCGCCATCGTCGCCAAGTTCGAAGCAGCAGGCCTGCGTGTCGTTGCCTCCAAGCGCATTCAGCTTAGCCTGGCTCAGGCGCAAGAATTTTACGGCGTTCATTCCGAGCGCCCTTTCTTTGGCGAACTTTGCGAGTTTATGATCTCCGAGCCGATCGTGGTTCAGGTTCTCGAAGGCGAAGATGCCATTGCCAAAAACCGCGAAGTAATGGGCGCGACCAATCCGGCAGATGCTGATGCGGGCACGATCCGCAAGGAATACGCGATGTCAATCGGTGAAAACTCGGTTCACGGTTCGGACGCACCTGAAACCGCAGCGGTCGAAATAGCCTTTTTCTTCTCAGGCCTTGAACTGGTCGGATAAGAAAATCGTTGAAAAGACGCAAGGCCGCGCGGGAAACTGCGCGGTCTTTTTATTCAAACCTCTGAAAAAACTCCCACATCTGGTCTGATCCGGTGATTTCCCGGCTGACACGTCCTACCACCGCGCGCGTGGTCAGGGGTTGATCCTCGCGTGGCCAGGAATGGCCTCCGGCAAGGATCGTATAGGAATGCAGCGAAGGACCCGCGCAGTTTTCCCACACACGGCGCATCACACTTGTCTCGTCGTCAAATTCGTCCAGCACCAATGTCTGATACTCGGCTGGATCGCATCCGTTTTGCGCCATGAAAAACGCCAGAGTTTTATCATGAGACAGGAATACATCACGCGGTTTTGGGCCAACCGGAAATGAGCCTCCGTAATATGGTACTGCAGGATCAGCGGTGCCATGGATCATGGCAACCCCGAAAGGCGTGGAATCACGGCAGGTTTCGATCATGAATTCCGGCAAAGTCATTGCCACCGTCGCCACCGCCCGCACCAGTCCGGGCCGGTTACAGGCCCAGGCAAAGCTCATTTGCCCGCCCAGCGAAAAACCTGTGGCAAATATGCGGGTCCTGTCGACCGGAAAAAGCTGCCCGCTCAGCGTCAGAACCTGATCAAGAAATGCCAGATCATCGCGTTTTGGCAACACCAAAGCGGCAGCCTCTCCCTCGCCCACCGCCCAGTGACGCGCCAGCCCGTTTGGATAGGCAACAAGGAACCCATATTGGTCGGCCAATTGGTTAAACCGTCCCCGACTTTTTTCCATCACCAGTTCATTGGTCGAGGCGATGCCGTGCAACACAAAAACCAGGGGATATGGCTCCTGGTTTTCCTCAAGACCTGTAGGGACATAAAGATTGAAATCCCGCTCAAAGCCTTCAAATATTACTTGAAAATGCCGTAGCTCGCCGCTGCGCGCGGGCAGGC
>JAAEUB010000449.1 GCA_024227755.1 Paracoccaceae bacterium
ACTCTTCTGAAATATGATTAGCGCCTGTCTGGTAAAAATGGAATCGAAGCGAGCGCTGGTGGACTCCGTGTCGATATCTGACAAGGCCGTAGGTTGGGGTGAGCTCAGCGAACCCCAACATAACAGCCCGCAATCTATAACCAAGGAGTTCGTTCCTCACCCCAACCCACCCGGATGCGCATCATCGCAAAGTCTTCGAGGCCAGGCGGTCTGATGCCTGAACCGGCATCGGTGACCACTGGTTGCGGCCCGCGGCGTTCACGCGTCGGGCGCGCCGATCTGCTCTATGTCAGGCAACGGCAGGGCCAGGCGTTCTTGTTACGCAGCGCCGGGCTCCTGGGTTTTCGCGCGCCTGAAAAGCGCACTGAGGTGGAAGCGGAAAGCGGTGATAAACTGCAGGTGCAAATTTCATCACCGGGCGCCCAGCCAGCGCAGGTGTTAGCGGGCGATGAAAGCCCAAAATATGGCAAGCAACGTTTTTATCGTCTGCTGGAACGGGAACAAATCCTGGACGAAAAGCGCGTAACTGAACCGCCCGCAAGGCTGCTCAAGACCGCCCCCTTTACCCGCCCAGCCAGCGAGCCGATCAA
>JAAEUB010000450.1 GCA_024227755.1 Paracoccaceae bacterium
ACCCAGCCAATGGGTCTTCCGTTGGTCTTGTCTGTCATGATGAAGGGGCCGTAATCCTTTAATACCCAATGCCCGACCGCGTGACCAAAGGCGCGCCAGGCAAGACGACGATTGGTGTCGCTGTCTGGCCCACCGCCGACAAATTTGGCGCGCGGATTGTTCACGAGAAAGTCACAAAATGCGTCCCAATCGCTGGCTTGCGGCAGGCGAAGTACAAGACGCGCGGTGGTGATGTGATCAACGGGCAGTTTCATGGTGATTTACTTTTTCTTCCCAAAACCAGACAGCCCAGGAGGAAGGGCCGAGCCGCCAAGGCCCGGAAGCTGGCCGGGCATTTTGGCACCCAGTTGCTTGGCCGCGGCTTCCATTGCGGCCGGGTCGTTCATGTCGGGCATGCCGCCACCTTTGCCCAACATGCCACCAAGGGCTTGCTTAAGCATTTTGCCTTTACCCATCTTGCCCATCTTCTTCATCATATCGCCCATTTGGCGCTGCATTTTCAAAAGCTTATTCAATTCCGAGACCTCAAGCCCCGCGCCTTTTGCGATGCGTTTTTTGCGGCTGGCCTGCAGAATTTGCGGGTTGGCGCGTTCCTTTTTGGTCATCGATTGGATCAGGGCGATCTGGCGTTTAAGCATGCGGTCGTCCATGCCCGCCCCTGCCATCTGTTTGGACATTTTGCCCATGCCTGGCATCATTCCCATGATGCCTTCCATACCGCCCATTTTCATCATCTGCTCAAGCTGCATTTTCAGGTCGTTCATGTTGAAGCGACCCTTGGCCATACGTCGCATCATGCGTTCGGCCTGTTCGGCCTCGATGGTTTCCTGTGCCTTTTCGACCAGTGATACGATATCGCCCATGCCAAGGATGCGCCCGGCGATGCGCTCGGGCTCGAAGGTCTCAAGCGCGTCCATCTTTTCGCCAAGGCCGACGAACTTGATTGGCTTGCCGGTGACAGCGCGCATGCTAAGCGCTGCACCGCCGCGTCCGTCGCCATCCATCCGGGTAAGAACCACACCGGAAATACCGATTTTGGCGTCAAATTCTTGGGCTACCTCAACCGCGACCTGACCGGTCAGGCCATCGACCACCAAAAGGGTCTCGCGCGGCTCGGCGATGCGGCTGACATCTTCAACCTCCTGCATCAGGACTTCGTCGATATGCAAACGCCCGGCAGTATCGAGCATATAGACGTCATAGCCGCCCATTGCCGCCTGTTGCTTGGCGCGTTTGGCGATGTCGGCGGGTTTTTGGCCCGCTACGATTGGCAGGGTATCAACGCCGATTTGGTTACCCAAGACAGCCAGCTGCTCCATCGCCGCAGGGCGGTAGATATCAAGCGAGGCCATAAGGACGCGTTTGCCTTCACGTTCTTTCAGACGTTTGGCCAACTTGGCCGTGGTGGTGGTTTTACCGCCGCCCTGCAGACCGACCATCAGGATCGGCGCGGGCGGGTTGTCAATCTTGAGCGCCCCCGGCTCGCCTTCGCCGGTCAGGGTTTCGACCAGCGCGTCATGGACGATTTTAACGACCTGCTGGCCGGGGGTTACGGATTTGGTGACCGCCTGCCCGGTGGCCTGTTCCTGCACCCGTTTGACAAAATCGCGTGCAACAGGCAGCGAGACATCGGCTTCAAGCAGGGCTACACGCACCTCGCGCAGGGCAGTTTTGACGTCATCCTCAGACAGCGCGCCTTGCTTGTTCAGCCGGTCGAAAACGCCGGACAGGCGGTCTGATAGACTTTCGAACATATGCGGCACTCCTTCACCGGTTTCCTATGCCCCACCAGATAGGGTGGCAGGGCGCTAACGCCAAACGCCCCCGTGGGCGAAACCTCGCTGACGGGGGGCGATCCCGACACATGCCGGGACCGGAAGCCTGATCACTTCCGGATTAAGGGGCATTTAGGCCGGGATAGGGAAAGTGTCAAGCGCCGAGTGCCTTTAGAAGGCCGCTAACCATGCTGCGGTAACCCGAGCCAAACAGGTACAGATGCACAAGTGCAGGCCAAAGCTGATAGACGTTGCGACGTTCCTGCCAGCCGGGGGCAATGGGGCCGTAGACATCGGTAAAAACCGGGTCCGGAGAGCCAAACAGGTGCAGCATGGCAAGATCAACCTCGCCGTCTCCGTAATAACTGGCCGGATCAATGAAATAGGCATCACCCTTGGAAAACAGAATATTGCCGCCCCAGAGGTCGCCATGCAAAAGCGCCGATGGTGGATTGGTTGGTATGATTTCAGGCAGGCGAGAGGCCAGAACCTCAAGGCGGTGGGCAAGGTCTGGGGGCAGGCTAGATTGCGTAGCCAGAAGGCGGTGTTCGGCCCAGAAAGCGGGCCAGTCCTTTGTTTGCCTGTTGCAGATTGGCAATGATCCAAAGGCGTAATCCACCGCCCAGCCATAGGCATTGTCAGACGCGGTATGCAGTCGTTTCAACCCTTCGCCCAGTGCGCGCCACGCGGCGCGACTGGGCGCGGTTTCCTGCAGCGCCTCTAGCAACAGGATTTGACCGCTTTGACCTAGGATTTGAGGAATTGGTGCGCCGGTTTCGCCGATTGCGGTCAGCATCTGTGCTTCGCGTGTCACCAAAGCGCCGGACTTGGCGATGATATCGCGCCCATCTGTCAGGGTGACAAGACGTATTTCGGACAATGAACCGCCATGCAGAGGGCGGCTGTCTGAGACCTCCGCGCCCAGATGCTTTGCGACGGCGGCGGTCAGCCCTTCCATGTAACCCGCGCGTCGCCTGCCAGCATCTCGCCCCTGGCACGCTCAAAACGCAGATAAGCCATGGCCTTACCGCCCGACTGGCTGAACAAAGTGCCAGCGGGTTTACCGCCCGAGGTGATCGCTGTCCCCACCGGCGCCACGCCTTCAATATCAACCGTGACCAGCCCCTTTTTCTGTTCGGTCTTGTGTTTCATACGCGCCGTTACTTCCTGCCCGACATAACATCCCTTGCGAAAATCAACGCCGTTCAGACGTTCAAACCCGGCTTCTAGGATATAGCTGTCAGGGGTCAGCTCGACCCCGGTTTCGGGGATGGTTTCGGCCACACGCAAGGCGTCCCAATCGATATTGTCCGCGCGTGGTGTATCGCCGTAAAGCCGCCAGCCAAGGGCCGGGTGGCGCGGATCGGCGACCGCGCCTTCTGGGGCGTCCGTCAAGCCACGAGAGACCGTCAGAGGGCTTTCGCTGATTTTCACATCCGCGCGCAGCTTATACATGTTCAGACGCTGAGCCAAAGCAGGCGCAAAACCGGCTTTGACGTCAATCAGGATGCTTTCCCCGTGCGCGATCAGAAAAAAATCGGCCAGATATTTGCCCTGTGGGGTCAAAAGCGCGGCATACAGCGGACCTTCGTTAAGGCGTCGCAAGTCGTTTGAGACCAAGCCTTGCAGGAAATGCTCGCGGTCACTGCCGGTCACTTCAAGAATTTGCCTGTACATACTTCCCCCCAATCATCCACCCTCATAATATAGGTGCGAGAGCTTCAAACGAAAGACCAATATGCGCGCACCTTTGTCCATTGTGATCCCAACCCTGAATTCAGCGCGTGATTTGCCGGGGGCATTGGCCGCGTTGATGGAGGGGGTCGAGGCAGGATTGGTGCGTGAATTGATCGTGTCCGATGGCGGATCGGCCGACGACACTCCGGCCTTGGCCGAGGATGCGGGGGCGGTTCTTGTGACTGGTTGCGCTGGGCGGGGCGGGCAACTGGGGCGGGGTGCTGATGCAGCGGCAGGGGGCTACTTGTTGTTTGTGCACGCCGATAGCTGGCTAGCGCCGGGATGGAGCAATGTCGTTGCTGCGCATTTGGCGGCAAGAGAGGATGAACCGGCAGTTTTCCGGCTGGCCTTTCGCGCGCCGGGTCTGGGCGCGCGCGTCGTGGCACGGTGGGCGAATATCCGCAGCCGGCTTTTTGGCCTGCCTTATGGCGATCAGGGGCTTTTGATCAGCCGCATTCTTTACGACCAGATCGGTGGGTATGAGGATATTCCCCTGATGGAAGACGTGGCAATCATACGCGATTTGCACCGGCGGACATGCTTGCTGAATCACAAGATAGAAACCGGGGCCGAGCGTTATCTGAACGGCGGATGGGTGCGCCGGGGCGCGCGTAATATGCTGACATTACTGCGTTATCGGGCAGGGGCCGATCCGACCGAGCTTGCCAGGAGCTACTCGGGAAGTCGGCATTAAAATGGGCGCAGAAGGATTTTGCGGAGATCTCAGACTGCTGTGTCAGGTGTCTTGAAACTGTAGCCGGTAAAGATCAGCATAAAGCCCGCCGCGGTCCAAAAGTTCGTCGTGGCTGCCTTCATCCACGACCTTTCCGTGGTCCATAACGACGATCTTGTCGGCCTTGCGAATGGTTGCCAGTCGGTGTGCGATGACCAATGTTGTGCGCCCCTGGCTAAGTTCATCAAGCGCCTCTTGCACGATACGTTCGGACTTGGTGTCGAGTGCCGATGTCGCCTCGTCCAAAAGCAAAACCGGTGCGTCGCGCAAGATTGCGCGGGCAATAGCGACGCGCTGACGTTGGCCACCGGAAAGGTTTGAGCCACGCGGCCCCGCCGGGCTGTCCAGTCCTGCCACGGTGCGGCCCAGAAAATCCTCTACATGGGCCGCTTTCAGGGCGTGGTTCAGGGCCGTGTCTGTCACGCCCTCTTTGCCCATCAGCACATTGTCGCGCAGGCTTTCGTCAAACAACAACGCCTCTTGTGACACCACCGAATAAAGGCTTCGCAAATCCGGCAGGGCCAGGTCGGATATCAAAACCCCGCCAACCGAGATTTCCCCGCTACCAGTGTCAACAATTCGCGTCAACAGGTTGAAAACAGTGCTTTTACCGGCTCCCGACGGGCCGACGAGCGCCGTGGTTTCTCCGGCGGTGGCGCGAAAACTCAACCCGTTCAGGACTTTTTCATCGCCGTATGAAAACTGCACATTGTCCAGAACGATATCTGCTTCGATTAGATTGGCTGGCAAGGGGGCGGGCCGGGCCGGGGACAGGATCGTTGGCGCCATGTCAAAAACGGAGCGCAGACGCTCAAGACTGGCCATCGCCGCCTGCAATGCACCCGAGACGCCCCCCAATCGGCGTAACGGGTCAAAAATCAATGCCATCGCTGTAAAAAAGCTCATGAACTCGCCAACGGTCTTTGTCCCGGCGATGATTTGCAAGCCACCATATGTAAGCACACCGAAAAAGGCGAATGCCGCTATCAGGTCAATCAGGGCAACGATGCCTGCCTGGGCAGTATTACTGCGCAGATGTGCTTTGGCATAGGCGTTGATCTCGGTTGATGTGCGCGCCGATTCGCGCGCCTCTGTTCCGGTTAATTTGATCGTGTTGATGCCGTGAAAAGCCTCGTCTAATCTGGTTGAAATGTTGGCAGCTACCATACGGCTTAGGCGCGATGTACTGCGAACGCGTCTTTGCAAAAATCCGACCGGTATCACCAAGATCGGCGTTGCCGCTATTGCAATCAATGTCCAGACCCAGTCGATTGACACCGCGACCGCCAAAAGAGCGATCAGGCTGACGATATCGCGCGCAAAGGCAGCTAGCACCACCTCCCAAATGGTTGAAACCGCGGCAGTATCGCCGCGCACCCGTTCAATCAGATTACCCGGAGGGGTTTTTTGAAAATAGTTACTGTCGAGCGTCAGCATATGCGTGAACATGTCCGATTGCAGGCGGGCCGATATACGCTGACCTGCCCAGACCATCATCACCCGGTGACCGAAAGCGGCCAATGCCCGCGCCGTGAAGACCGCGGCAACGCCCACGCCCACCCAGGCAATCGCGTCGCGGTTACCGGCGGATAACACATCGTCAAACATTGGCTTAATCAGATAACTGATCCCGCCCAGCATCGAACCTTCGATGGCCATCAGCAAAATTGCCAACCCAAGCACCAGACGGTAGCGACTGATATAATCGCGCCACAACCATTTCATGATACCCTTGGGATCATGGGCAAATTCATCTTGCCTAGGCGGAACCGGCATTGAAACCTTGCTCATTTATTCCTCGATTTTCCACGTCTTTCATTGAATTCAATTTTCAATGCGTCGCGATCATACCGTGTTTCCAGCCAGTTGCGAATGGGTATGGAATGTTTGGAATTGTCGCGTGCATATGCCTCAAGCATAAAGCCCAGGATGCCCGCTTTGGAACGCTTGCGGTGCCCGTATTTCAGCGATAGCTGTTTTCTGGCTTCGTCCACCGTCAGCCCATCTTGGTCGATCAGATAAAGTGCCGATGCGAAACCGGCCCTGTCAGCACCGGATTTACAGTGGATAAGCAGTGGTTTTTCTACCTGATCAAACAAGGTTAGCAAGGAAAGATAGCTTTCGCGGTCACTCAGGGAATAGGCACTGATCCGGTTATCATACAGCCTGATGCCGGATACCGCACAGTTTTCAGCCTCAAACTGGTAAACGGCGAAGACGCTGGCCCCCCGCAAATTAATAATGGACTTAATGCCAAGCCTTCGTAGGCGATGGAAACGATGAGGGCCGGGCTGGTTCGAGCGCCAGACCTGCCCGGTCAAAGGATACATGTTGGTCCAGAACCTGCGAATCCAGGCATGATCGACAATGTTGACATGCAATTTCGCCAGACGGCGTGCTTTCGGCGTTGAAATATCATCACCAAAAGACGAGTTGAAATTGCGTTGCCAGGTGCGAAACCCGTCATAAAGCCGTCGAATCATATGGGACCTGTCCCGCCACCCCGTGCTGTCGTCACCCGTGCTCGGGTAAATCTGACTTAACAAACGCGGGTTTACCTGTGATACGCGCCTTCGGCAAGCAATGAGATTACAGGTGGATTGACCCAGGCAGTCGGCTGACTTACCCCTGAGACATGAAACGAAAGAGGCCTGAATGACACTTTCATACGGACGCCAGTATCTGGCAATTCCCGGACCTTCTGTTGTACCTGACAGGGTGCTGAACGCCATGCACAAGGCAGCGCCAAACATCTATGAGGGTGCTTTGGTGGACATGGTGCCGGGGATGATCGAGGACCTTAAAAACGTGGCGCGAACCCGTGCCAACGCGGCAATTTATATCGGTAACGGTCACGCCGCCTGGGAGGCCGCCCTGGCCAATGTCGTTGCCCCCGGCGACAAGATTCTGGCTCTGACAAATGGTGTATTTGGCCACGGCTGGGCCGAAATTGCCCGCAATCTGGGTGCTGATGTAGAGGTTTTTGAATTTGGCAAGCAGGCACCGGTGGATCTGGCGCGTCTGGCACAGGTATTGAGCGCCGATAAGGGCAGTAAAATCAAGGCGGTAACGGCGGTCCATGTAGATACCTCAACCGGGATTCGTAACGATATCGCCGCCTTGCGCCGGGTCATGGACGAGGTTGGGCATCCCGCCCTTTTGATGGTCGATTGCATCGCGTCCCTAGGCTGTGACGTCTTCGAGATGGACGCCTGGGGCGTTGATGTCATGGTCGCGGCCAGCCAAAAGGGGCTGATGACACCCCCCGGCCTGGGGCTGGTGTTCTTTTCGCACAAGGCAGGGAAGGTGCGCGATCGGATGGCCAGGGTCGGTTCTTACTGGGACTGGCGACCGCGCGCCCGGCCTGAACATTTCTATCAGTATTTTGGCGGTACGGCACCGACGCACCACTTGATGGGTCTGCGCGCAGCGTTGGACATGATTGCCGAGGAGGGCGGCATACAGGCGGTATGGGCACGTCATGAGGTTTTAGCGCGCGCCATCTGGGCCGCCTGCGATGCCTGGGGGAACGGTGGAAGCTTGGCATTCAACGTCGCTGACGCGGCGCATCGCAACAATGCGGTGACAGCTTTGCGTCTTAAATCGCCCCTTGCAACCGAATTGCGCCGCTGGTGCGAGGCAAAAGCGGGTGTGACTTTAGGGATCGGTCTGGGCATGGCAGCGCCCGATGATCCAGCCTGGCACGGCTATTTCCGTATTGGCCATATGGGGCATGTGAACGCGCATATGGTTCTGGGGATGCTGGGGGTGATCGAGGCCGGAATGAAGGCGCTTGGCATTGCTTATGGTGCCGGAGCACTTGAGGCCGCCGCCGCGGTTATCGCTGAGGCTTGATCCGGATAAAGAGGTTCGATTTGTGACGGCCCACGCCATTGGCTTTCACTTTTTAGCGCGAAAAATGTTCGAAATGTGCAAGCCTATTGCTGACGCGCTGCGGCAAGGGCTTGCGATAAGGCAGCGGCGAACAGGTCCAGTTCAAAGATTTGCCCGGCTGAAATACGAATGCATCGGTTTTGCGGCGCGGCAAAGGGCATGCGGATGAAAACATCTCGTTTGCCAAGCTCATCGACGACGCGTTTGGCAAAATCCACCCCCTGTCCGCAGTCAATCGCAACAAAATTTGTCGCCGATTTCAGTGGGGTAAGGTTGTGTTCGCGGGCGATCTCCTCGATACGTAACCGGGCCAAGGCGACATCCGCCACCGTCTTGGAAAGCCATTTCTGATCTCGAAGTGCGGCCAGCGCCCCGGCCTGACTGATCCGGCACATACCAAAATGGTTGCGGACTTTGTTGAAGGCCGTGATCACTTCACTTGCCCCAATTGCATAACCAACACGCGCGCCCGCCATCCCGTAAGCCTTTGAGAACGTGCGCATTCTGATGACTTTATCGTCCAATGGATCCAGCTTCGGCGCGCAGGTCTCGGGGGCAAACTCAAGGTAAGCCTCGTCCAGAACCAACAGACAACCCGCTGGCACCGCATCGATCATCCGCTGGATCGTTACCGCGTCATGCGAGGTGCCCATAGGGTTGTCAGGGTTCGCCAGATAGACCAGGCGCGCACCAACTTTGGCGGCCATGGCAATCAGCGCTTCGGGGTCCTCGTGGTCGTCCTTATAGGGCACCATATGTAACTCGCCGCCATATCCGGTCACGTGGTAGTTAAAGGTCGGATATGCCCCGGCCGAGGTGACAACCTTATCGCCGGGGCCGATGAACAAGCGCACCAAATAGCCAAGAAGCCCGTCAATCCCTTCGCCAATAACGATGTTTTCCATTGGGATTTCATGATGTTGGGCAAGTGCTTGTTTCAAATCATAGCTTTCAGGGTCGCCATACATCCAGACCTGGCTTGCGGCGTCCTGCATCGCGGCAATCGCGGCGGGCGAAGGGCCAAAAGTGTTCTCGTTGGCACCAAGGCGTGCGGCGAACGGGCGCGCACGGGCGCGTTCCTGGGTCTCAGGCCCCACGAAGGGCACGGTCGATGGCAGGCTGGCGGCAAGCGGGGTCAGATGAAGGTTTTTCATAGGGGGAGTGAAGCCCGAAAGCTCCCCGCTTGGCAAGGTTGAAAATCGCGCAAACACACCCATTTTAGACGTAACATCAACTACATCAGAGCCTTCATGACCCAACTTAACCGCAGAATGTTCCTGGCCTCAGCAGGTGCCGCGGCATCAGTGCGCTTGCTGCCCAGCGTCGCCACAAACCCGGCAGCACGCCAAGGCGGACGATGGGTGCTGAAACTGGTCTATGACAAATCACTTGGCATGATGCGGGCAGTCGAGCGGTTTATCCCCTAAAACGCCACGCGATCGGCCCGGAACATGCCGGGCCAAGCGTCGTAAATGTTGCCTCAGCCGATCTCGGCCAGACGGGCAAGAGCGGTCTGCAACTTGGCCTCTTCCTCCTCGCGCAAGGCAAGGTTGGCGCGGGTTTCTTCCACCACCTTGGCCGGGGCTGAGGCTGCGAAATTGGGGTTGTTAACTCGCCCGCGCAAGCCCTTGAGTTCCTTTTCAAGCTTGGTCAAGCTTTTGGTAAGGCGCGCTTTTTCCGCGTCCACGTCAATGATATCGGCCAAGGGCAAGGCAAATATCCCGCCGCGCACGGGTATAGACACGCAGCCCTTGGGCAAAGTCGCCTGTTCGCTCATGTCCTCGATGCGCGCCATGCGCATGATCAACGCCTCGTTGGCGTCCCACGCGGCACGGCCAGCGTCGTCAAGTTCCTGCAAGATCAGCGGGATTTTCGCGCCTGCATTTACGTTGACTTGCGCGCGGGCGCTTCGAATGCCCTCGATCAGGGCGATGGTCCAGTTCATTTGTGCGTCGGCTGTGGGATCAACTAAGTCTACCCCATAAGTGGGCCAATCTGCGTGGACCAGCATTTTCGTTCGTTTTCCCAACTCTCCCCAGAGTTCCTCGGTGATGAACGGCATGATGGGGTGTAGCATAATCAGGCATTGGTCTATTACCCAGCCCATTGTCTGCCGGGTCTCCTCAACAACTCCCGAACTATCGCTTGCAAAAAGTGGTTTAGAGAACTCCACATACCAATCGCAGACCTTGCCCCAGACAAATGCATATAGAGTATTTGCAGCATCGTTGAAGCGGTATGATTTCAGCGCAAGGTCAACTTCTTTAAGTGCCTTCGCCGTTTCTCCGATAATCCAGGCATTGGCTGAAGTATCGAGTGTTTCACCTTTGCCAAGTGCCATGGGCGCAAGATTATTGACACCATCCGTGCGGTAACTCTCATAAACATCATTCATTTCAGCAAAGCGCACTGCGTTCCAAAGCTTGGTGCCAAAGTTGCGATAGCCCTTGATGCGGTCGGTCGAAAGCTTGAGCACGCCGCCAATCGCTGCCATCTGAGCCATGGTGAAGCGCAGCGCATCGGCACCAAATTCATCAACGATTTCAAGTGGGTCGATGACGTTGCCGGTGGTCTTGGACATTTTCTTGCCCTTCTCATCGCGCACAAGTTGGTGCAAGTAAACCGTGTGGAAAGGGTTTTCGTGTACCACGGCCTGCTGCATCATCATCATCCGGGCGACCCAGAAAAACAGGATATCCTGCCCGGTGATAAGCACGTCAGTGGGGAAGTATTTTTGGGTTTCCTCGGTCCAGTTGGGCCAACCAAGAGTGCCGGTGGGCCAGAGGCCAGATGAGAACCATGGGTCGAGAACGTCGGGGTCTTGGGTTAACTGGACATAATAACCATGAGAGAAGAATTTTTCGGGATCGACATTGAAAAGAGGATAGGTGGGCTGACGATAGCG
>JAAEUB010000451.1 GCA_024227755.1 Paracoccaceae bacterium
GCGGGTGGTTGAGATTGCAAACGAACCCGGTGCAGCGCTGCATCTATATGGCAAGGCAGACGTGAAATTAGGCCGCAAAATGGGCCATGTGAACCGGGTAACGCCGCTAAACTAAGCGCCTGCGGCGCACTTTATGATAATCCCATTGGGGGCTAGCCCCCAAACCCCCGAGATATTTCCTACCAGAAGAATTACGGATCAGGCGTGAATGGCACCATCCCCACAGGCAAGGGCGGCTTCGCGTACTGCCTCTGAGAATGTCGGGTGCGCGTGGCAGGTTCGCGCAAGGTCTTCAGCTGAAGCGCCAAACTCCATCGCCATGCAGGCTTCGTGGATCAATTCACCCGCTGCGGGGCCAAGGATATGCACCCCCAGAATGCGATCAGTCTGTTGATCTGCAAGGATTTTTACGAAACCCTCACCGGCGAAAGTAGCCTTGGCACGGGCATTGGCCATGAAGCTGAATTTGCCGACCTTATAAGCGCGACCTTCGGCTTTCAGGGCTTCTTCAGTTTGGCCGACCGAGGCCACTTCGGGTGCGGTGTAGACCACTCCCGGAATGACGTCGTAATTCACATGTCCCGCCTGTCCGGCGATGCGTTCAGCGACGGCAATACCTTCCTCTTCTGCCTTATGCGCAAGCATCGGCCCTTCGGTCACATCGCCGATGGCCCATAGGGATTTTACATTGGTTTGCCAATGGCTTACGGCAATCTGCCCGTGCTTGGTCATAGTCACTCCAAGTGCCTCCAACCCCAGCCCATCAACAAAAGGCTTGCGCCCCGTTGCAAGCAAAACAGTGTCAGCTTCAAGCGTGGCATCGCTATCGTTTTTGCGCAGTTTATAGTGAACTTTGAGCTTGGTCTTAAGCTTTTCAACCTCTTGCACGGCTGCACCCAAAACAAAGGTAAGGCCTTGTTTTTTTAACGCTCTTTGGAAGGCTTTGGCAAGGCCAGCATCCATTCCGGGGGTGATGTGGTCAAGAAATTCCACTACCGTAACCTCGGCCCCAAGGCGCGCGTAAACTGACCCCATCTCAAGGCCAATAACCCCGGCGCCGATGACCACCAGTTTCTTCGGAATCTTGGTCAGCGACAGCGCCCCGGTTGAGGTGACAATAGTTTTTTCGTCCACTTCGACACCCGGCAAAGATGCCGGTTCAGAGCCTGTAGCAATGACCACGTTTTTGGCCGAATGCACGTCGTCGCCGACTTTGACCTGACCAGCGGCGGGGATAGTTGCCCAGCCCTTAATCCAATCTACCTTATTCTTTTTAAACAGAAATTCGATGCCCTTGGTATTTTGCCCAATAACCTCATCCTTATATGAAAGCATCTGCTTCCAGTCGACCGAAGGCGCCTTGCCACGCAGTCCCATCGTGGCGAAATTATGCTGGGCTTCATGCAAGGAATGGCTGGCATGCAAGAGCGCTTTGGATGGGATGCAACCAACATTCAGGCAGGTGCCACCAAGGGTTTCGCGCCCTTCAACAACCGCCGTTTTCAGGCCAAGCTGAGCGCAGCGAATCGCGCAGACATAGCCGCCGGGGCCACCGCCGATGATGATCACGTCATAGTCTGCCATTTTCGGTCTCCTGAGGGTGTTTTTACAAGTTTTTCTGGTTTCTGAGGCGGCTTTTACAAATCTTGCTGCCAAAACCCGACGGTTTTACAAATCCATCAGCAAGCGGCGCGGATCTTCGAGCGCTTCCTTGACCCGCACAAGAAAGGTAACGGCACCTTTGCCGTCAACGATGCGGTGATCATATGAAAGCGCCAGATACATCATCGGGCGGATCACGATCTCGCCGCCGACCACGACTGGGCGATCCTGAATTTTGTGCATTCCAAGGATGCCTGATTGCGGCGGGTTGAGGATGGGCGAGGACATCAATGATCCATAAACGCCGCCATTGGAGATGGTGAAGGAACCGCCCTGCATTTCGGCCAGTGTCAGTTTGCCGTCACGCGCCTTTTTGCCCAAACCGGCGATGGTCTGTTCAATCGCGTGAAAAGACATCTGATCGGCGTCGCGCACAACCGGCACAACAAGGCCGTTCGGCGTGCCGACAGCAACCCCCATATGGACATAGTTTTTGTAGATCACGTCGGTGCCGTCAATCTCGGCGTTGACATCCGGCACTTCGCGTAAGGCGTGAATGCAGGCTTTGACAAAGAAGGACATGAAGCCAAGCTTGGTGCCGTGTTTCTTGAGGAACAGGTCCTTGTATTGCGAACGCAATGCCATCACGGCAGACATGTCGACCTCGTTATAGGTCGTGAGAATGGCGGCAGAGTTTTGCGCATCTTTCAAACGCCGGGCGATTGTCTGGCGCAGACGGGTCATGCGTACACGTTCCTCGCGCGCGGCATCTTCGACCGCGACAGGCGCACGGGCGGGAGCGGGCTGTGAAGGGCTAGCGGAGGGGGTGGGCACAGTCGGCGCAGCCGCTGGGGCCGCGCTCTTCGCTGCGACCGCCCCGGCCACGTCCTCTTTCATGATGCGTCCATCCCGACCGGTGCCTGTGACCTGATCGGGGGTAAGCCCGGCTTCGGCCATGGCCTTTTTGGCGGAAGGCGCATTTTCAATGTCGGCTTTCGCGGTGCTGGGGCTGTCTGTTGTCTCGGGGGCGACACTGACACCGCCACTGGAGTTGATCACCGCAAGGCGTGCGCCGGCGGCGACTGTGCTGCCTTCAGTGGCCAGAACCTCGGCCAAAACTCCGCCAGCAGGTGCGGGCACTTCGACCGAAACCTTGTCGGTCTCAAGTTCGCACAGCATTTCATCAACAGCGACCGTGTCGCCCGGTTGCTTGTACCAGGACGAGACCGTGGCCTCGGTGACACTTTCGCCAAGGGCAGGAACCATGACATCGACCGAAGCGGTGGCCGTCGGGCCTGTTGGCGCGGGCTTTTCAGTGATGGCAGCCGGGGAAGCTTTGGCTGCGGCAGGTGCTGCGACTGTATCCGCACCAGTGCTTGCACCTTCATTGATGATCGCCAACAGTGCATCAACGCCCACACTTGCACCTTCTGCGGCGACAATCTCACCAAGTGTTCCGGCCACCGGCGAGGGCACTTCCACCGTCACCTTGTCGGTCTCAAGCTCGCATAGCATTTCATCCACCGCGACAGCATCGCCGGGTTTCTTGAACCATGTGGCGATCGTCGCCTCGGTGACACTTTCACCCAAAGTGGGAACTTTTACCTCAATGCTCATAGTTCTTATCCTTCAATCATCAGCGCGTCAGTGACCAGCGCCTGCTGTTGTGCTTTATGCGCGCTTGCCAACCCGGTGGCGGGCGAGGCCGCTGCGGGGCGACCAGCATAGATACTGCGGGTGTGTTTTGCCTTGATCCGGGTCAGCACCCATTCAAGGTTCGGCTCCATAAAATTCCAGGAACCCTGGTTTTTCGGCTCTTCCTGGCACCAGACGAAGTCGGCGTTTGTGAAGCGATCAAGTTCTTTGACCAGGCTGAGTGCGGGGAAGGGATAAAACTGTTCGATCCGCATCAGATAGATGTCATCAATCCCGGCTTCATCACGTGCTTCGAGAAGGTCATAATAAACCTTGCCTGCGCACATGACGACGCGGCGGATTTTCTTGTCCGCCACCAGTTTGGTGTCCGAATGGCCCTTTTGCGCGTCGTCCCACAGCACCCTGTGAAACGAAGACCCGGTAACGAAATTATCCCGGTCCGATACTGCCAGCTTGTTCCTGAGCAGGGATTTCGGAGTCATCAGGATCAGGGGTTTACGGTAGCTTCTGTGCATCTGGCGACGCAGGATGTGGAAGTAATTCGACGGTGTCGTGCAATTTGCAACGATCCAGTTTTCACCGCCACACATCTGAAGGAAACGCTCCAGACGGGCCGATGAGTGTTCCGGCCCCTGCCCTTCAAAGCCGTGCGGCAGCAATACGACAAGGCCGGACATGCGCAGCCATTTTGCCTCGCCCGATGATATGAACTGATCGAACATGATCTGGGCACCGTTGGCAAAATCGCCAAACTGAGCCTCCCACATCACCAAGGTATTGGGTTCGGCCAGAGTATAGCCATATTCAAAGCCCAGCACGGCATATTCAGACAGCATACTGTCGATAACCTCGTACTGCGCCTGGCCTTCGCGGATGTTATTGAGCGGGTAGTATCGCTCTTCGTTTTCCTGATTGATCATGGCCGAGTGGCGTTGGCTGAAGGTGCCGCGGGTACAATCCTGCCCCGACAAGCGAACCGGGTAGCCTTCGGTCAGCAGGGAACCAAAGGCCAAAGCTTCGGCGGTGGCCCAGTCGATACCAGCACCGGCATCAAGTGCCGCCTTTTTGGTGGCGAGCATTCGGCCCACCGTTTTATGCATCGGGAAACCATCGGGCACGTGGGTCAGGGCACCGGCCACCTGATCATAGGTCTCGGGCGCAATTGCGGTTTCGCCACGCTGGTATTCCTCGCCCTTGCGGTCCATTTTCGACCAGCGCCCATCCAGCCAGTCGGCTTTGTTTGGCTTGTAGCTTTTACCGGCCTCAAATTCCGCGTTCAGCATCGCCTGGAACGAGGTTTTCATGTCGTCGATTTCACCTTCGGGGATCAACCCGTCCGCGATCAGCCGTTCGGTGTACAATTGCAAAGTTGATTTATGGGTCTTGATTTTCTTGTACATGACCGGGTTGGTAAACATCGGCTCGTCGCCTTCGTTATGACCAAACCGGCGGTAACAAAAGATATCTATAACCACGTCTTTGTGGAACTTCTGGCGATATTCCGTCGCCACCTTGGCCGCATGGACCACGGCCTCGGGATCGTCGCCGTTGACGTGGAAAATGGGCGCTTCAGCGGCCAGAGCGATGTCGGTGGGGTAAGGGGAGGAACGCGAGAAATGCGGCGCGGTGGTAAAACCGATCTGATTATTGACGATGATATGCATGGTGCCGCCGGTGCGGTGACCCAGCAGACCCGAAAGGCCAAAGCCTTCTGCCACAACACCCTGCCCGGCAAAGGCCGCGTCACCGTGCAGCAAAATGGGCATAACCGAACCACGTTCAGCGTCATATCTCTGGTTTTGCTTGGCACGCACTTTGCCCAGGACCACGGGATTGACCGCCTCAAGGTGACTTGGATTGGCGGTAAGCGACAGGTGCACTTTGTTGTCGTCAAATTCACGGTCTGACGAGGCCCCGAGGTGATATTTCACGTCCCCCGAGCCGTCCACGTCCTCGGGCTTGAATGACCCGCCCTGAAACTCGTTGAAGATCGCGGCGTATGGCTTGGACATCACATTGGCCAACACGCTAAGCCTGCCCCGGTGCGGCATGCCGATGACAATCTCTTTGACGCCCAGCGCGCCGCCTCGTTTGACGATCTGCTCCATCGCCGGGATCAGGCTTTCGCCGCCATCAAGGCCGAAACGTTTGGTGCCCATGTATTTGACGTGCAGAAATTTCTCGAAGCCCTCAGCCTCGACCAATTTGTTGAGGATCGCCTTGCGGCCCATCTGGGTAAAGTGAACTTCCTTGCCCAGCCCTTCGATGCGTTCCTTAAGCCAACCGGCCTGTTCAGGGTTTGAGATATGCATATATTGCAGCGCGAAAGTGCCACAATAGGTACGGCGCACCAGTTCGATGATCTGGCGCATAGAGGCGGTTTCCAGCCCCAGAACGTAATCAAGGAATATCGGCCGGTCCATGTCATCTTCGGTGAAGCCGTATGCGGCAGGCTCAAGCTCGGGATAGGATTTCGCTTCGCCCATGCCAAGCGGGTCGAGGTTGGCGATCCGGTGACCCCGGATACGGTAGGCGCGGATCAGCATGATGGCGCGGATGCTGTCAAGGACGGCGCGCTTGACCTGATCGGCACTGACCTCGACGCCCCTTTCGCCAGCCTTGTCCGTAATTTTTTCGGCAAGCACTTTCGGGTCGCCCTCGGGCTTTTCTTCGGGCTTCTCGGCGGTCTTTTCCTCAGGCCACATTCCGTCAAGGGCGTGGGTCAGCTCATCTGATGGCTGCGGCGGCCAGTCGGCCCGCGCCCAGCTTGGCCCGGCGGCCTCGGCAGCCACATCCACGCCCTCATCGCCCATTTCGGCAAAGAACGCCGCCCAGCCTTCGTCAACCGCCGTGGGGTCCCCTGCCCAGCGCGCATATAACTGCTCCATATAAGCCGCGTTATGGCCTTGCAGGAACGAGCTGGCCTTGAACTGGTCGTTTTGGGGATGGTCGGTCATGGGGTTACCTCAAAAGTGCCCTTCTACGATTACGTAAAGAAGAACGTTTCGTTCGAGTGGTGCTAAGCCAATTTGTGTTGTTGCGTCACTGTCGAGAGCGTGAAGTTTGGCATGTCGGGTAGTTTCCGCAAAAGCGTCAACTAAGTGCTTTAGGTCAATTGAAAATTGTAAGGGTGCGTTACCTGAAGAGCGTAGGGATTGAGATATTTTTAGGTATGGGTCGCTGTTTTCTGCTGAATTTGCGA
>JAAEUB010000452.1 GCA_024227755.1 Paracoccaceae bacterium
CCAATATGTTGCCAGATCGTCAGGTGGGAATTTTTGCCAGATCCAGCTTTGGGGGAACTAAGTTTCCGGTTTTTCCAATCTTGTGGTCCAAATGCCTCGCTTGAACACAAATTTTCACCGCAGTCAAAAGAACATCCTGATTTGACCAGAATCGCCTTGGAAGGAATTCTCCACAAGTGGAACTATGGTGTAAAAACTGATACTTAAGATATATACCCCAAGTCGGTTTCGGCGCGCTATGACCAAGGCAATGCGACGTATTGCGCAGCGCGAACTTGAGTGACTAGAAAACAACCAACAGTTGTCAAAAATTTGCCTTAATTACCAACAATATCCTTATGTTAAGAAATTATGACATTAAACGCGGCTGGATCAGCCATGTGAGGCGGTATGAAGATACTTGCGGTAGATGACGAACCTCTCTTTCTCGACGTGCTGAATGCTGCGCTTCAGCAACGGGGGTATCAGGCTACAACCGTGACCTCCGGTTCGGACGCGCTTAACGCGCTGGACAGTTCGGACGCGCCCTTCGACTGCTTCTTGTTTGATATTCAAATGCCGGTAATGGACGGGATCGAGCTGACCCGCAGAGTTCGGGCCCGGGCAGAGTACCGGCGAACTCCGATTACAATGATCACCCGAGTAACCGAGCGTCTCGACATCGAAGACGCATTTGGAGCCGGGGCGACCGACTATATCACCAAGCCACTTGACCGCCTGGAATTTGGCACGCGTCTTAGATTGATCGAACAACTTGTCGAACAGAACCAACTTTTGGCTAAGGCGAAAGACGAATCCAAATCCCGCGCCGAACCGAATACCAAACCGATGCATGATTTCGACGAGCCACGCCTGTTTTCCGAGGTTGGTGGCATGATCGATTTCCTGGCCCTGGAAAACTATGTATTGACGCTGACAAGATCCGAGATCATCGGGTGTTCTGCCCTGGGCATCAGCATCGAGAATATCACATCAATTTATCAACGGGCATCAGCTAAGGTTTTTGAGGCCGTGTTGCAGAATGTGGCGACGGTTATTCTGGACCAGCTGAAGAGGCAACATTTCCTGTTTTCTCACGTCGGGGGCGGCGATTTTGTCTGTCTGCTTTCGCGGTTTGACGAATTGGACGCGGCCGAGCTTGAAGTAGATCTTCAATGTGAAATGGACGAATTTGAAGCGAAATATGCTGAAAAAGGGCTGCCAGTTCCGTCCCTTCATGTCGGTGAACAGATATCGAAAAGCATGTTTTCTTTCGGTTCATCGAGTAGTTTGTTGATCAGGGCCATCCAGTCTGCCCAATCACACGACAAGTCGTCGATACTATCTTGGAATAGGAGAGCTGTGGGATGAACACAAATGTACAAGCTAGTTCGCTTGACGAGGATGCCGCTTTTGAAGCCGCCCTTGCCCCTCTTCGTGCGAAGTTTGTCAACACCTGTGAAGGGTATGTCCTGGATATAGAATGGTTGTTGGGAGAAATCCGGGGTGACCGGAATCCCAGCGCGGCGTTTAGTGAGATATTGAACCTTACGCACCGGATTTCCGGAGTTGCTGCGTCTTTTGGCTATTCGAGCTTGGGAACAAACGCTGCCAGAATTGAAAACCACATCCTAGGTGCGCGTAAAGCCGGGGTGGCGGACGGAAAAACTTTTGCCCAAATCGAACCGGCAATTGAGGAATTGCTTGATGGATTGGAAACCGTCCTCGACGGCTGAACTGCAAATATCCGTCAATCGTCGCGTCACAAACCTTCATCCCCACCTTCGCCATTTCATACATCTGCAAGATTATCCACATTGCGCAAATGCAGTGCCCGGCTTCGGGTTTTTGCGTTGCTGCGCAAATTCGCACGGAAAACATGGCCCCGGAATTGTTATCAGAGTAGCCTTTGGATATTCGCAGGATTTTGGCGGATGCAAAGGAAGGCAATGCAAGAAAACAACGGTAAATTACCCGTAAGGGGCCGGGTGCGGATGAAGCCTTGGAAATGGTGCCTGAGTGCAGCTTTGTTTTTCAGCCTGTACCCTGTCGCTTCCTTTGCGCATGTGTCTGAACGAGCCCTCGTTTTGCTTCTGCCCACCGGGTTTTATACACGCTTTGGCGCCGGCGCGGTCGCTTTAACGATAATCCTGACTTTGCTGGTGCCACCACGTGTCTTTCGGTTTCTTTTGGCGATGGACCACCCGGTGCGCCGCGCCAGTACTTCCGGGGTCCAGCGCAATATTACCAGCTTTGCAGCGTTTTTGATATTTGCGTTTCTCATCGCGCTTGGAATGTGGGGGCCGCGCGACCCTTTGGTCAATCTGCTGCCGCTTTGTGTTTTTACGCTCTGGTGGATTTGCCTGCCGCTTCTGCAAGCGCTGCTCGGTGATATCTGGGCGTGGATCAATCCCTGGTCGGGACCTTTGTGGCTGGTTTTTCGCGGACGTCACCCATTTGAACTTCCGCAACGACTGGGCCATTGGCCTGCATTAGCCACCTATCTGCTGGCCAGCGTTTATACCCTGACGGATATTGCCCCTGATGACCCGACACGTCTGGCATGGGTTGCGGGCGGTTATTGGTTGTTCACCTTTGCTATGGCCGGACTTTTCGGGTCCGAGTGGTTGCGGCGAGGGGAAGGCTTTAGTGTTTTTTTCAATCTGATTGCCAGGATAACGCCGCTGGCGTTCGGCCAGCTAAAGCTGAATTTCCCCGGTAAGCGGATTGTTGATGATGTCGGATTGGGCACTTCGGTTGCGGTGTTTTCGGTTGCCTTGCTGGCGCTTGGCTCGTTTGATGGGCTGAACGAAACCTTTTGGTGGATGGGCCAGATCGGAATCAATCCACTGGCGTTTCCAGGGCGCTCTGCGGTTACTCTGCCTAACCGGGTGGGTTTGTTCGCTGCGGTCATTTTGCTGAACCTTGCCTTTGCATTCTGCGTCTGGATCGGGCTTGCGTTTATTGGGCGCAGTCAGGACTTTCACAACGCGTTTTGCCGTCTGGCACTGACGATCCTGCCAATTGCAATGGGATACCACCTGGCGCATTACATGACTTCGGCAATGGTAAGTCTTCAATATCTGGTTGCGGCCTTGAATGACCCGCTGCATTCCGGGGCCGCTCTGCTTGGGCTGGAGGACTTCTATGTCACCACAGGGTTCTTAAATCAGCACCATATCGTTGAGCGGATATGGTTTATTCAGGCGGGTGCCATCGTCGGTTCCCACGTGATCGCCGTGATCCTTTCACACGGGGTCGCGTTGCAGGTTTTTGGCTCACACAGGGCCGCAATTATCTCGCAAATGCCGGTTGCATTGTTCATGGTGCTCTACACGTATTTTGGACTTTGGCTTCTGGCTTCCCCGGTCGCGCTTTGAAACTATTGGTAGAAATACTGGACTTTTTGTTTGCGCACATACATTATTTCCGCAGTAAAAGGGCGCAAATAAGCCCAGCGCCAAAACTGTCAGGGAGATGAACGTCATGGTATCGAAGAAAATTTCAGATTTTAAGCCAAGCCGCCGCAAAGTATTGACGGGCATGGCTGCAGCAGGGGCTACCACCGCATTGCCGGGTTTCGTGCCCTTCGTTCAGGCGCAAAGCTCCGAACCTATTCGCATCGGCTTTCAGGTTCACCGTACCGGCATCGGTGCCGCCTATGGGCGTTGGTATGACCGTACGACGATGGCTGCCGCCCCGGTGATTAACGATATGGGCGGGCTCAATGGCCGCCCGGTTGAGATTATTTCCGAGGATGACGGCACCGACCCGAAGCGCGGCGCTGAAGTTGTCGAAAAATTTGCCACCCACCACAATACAGATATCGCGTACGGTACGCTGTTCAGCCACGTTGTCGTTGGATCTGCCCCTCGTGCTGGTGAGCTGAAGATGCCCTATTTTGTGGTCTCTGAAGGCCACCATGTCGCCAGCGGCATGCTGAACCGCTGGACCTTGCAACCTGGTATCACTGACGTGAAAAGCCAGGTGCAGGCAATGGCGCCGTTTGTGGCGGATAATCTGGGTAAAAAGGTCACCATGATCTTCCCCGATTATGCCTTTGGCCATGATCACCGCGATTTTTTCTCGGCCGCGATTGAGGCACAGGGAGGCGAGGTTATCGCCAAGCTGGCTATCCCGCCAACCGAAACCTCGTTCACCAAGTATTTCCCGCAGATCCCGCGCGAAACCGAGGTGATTTATCACGTCATGGTTGGCCCTGCCGTTCTGACATTCGTCAAGGAAATGGGCGAGTTCTTTGGCTCTGCGCGGCCTGAAATCTTTGGCTTTATCGATTCTCTTGAGGCCGTCGATCTGGCGACCCCCGGGCTGGAGTTCCTTGAAGGCACCTATTTCTGGGAGGGCATGCCGCGCTATGCCCAAGAGAACCAGTCGGAATATGACAAGTTTTATCGGGCGGCAATTGGCGTTGATAACAACGGTGCATCGGTCAGCGACCCGAAAGACGTTTCCACCTTCGCCCATATGTTCGGGTGCTGGGAAACTCTGCACACTATCAAGGCCGGGATGGAGGCCGCCGGGTATCAGGGTACGAGCGACCGGGCCAAACTTGTCGAGGCGGTCGAGGCGATGACTGACATGGCAGAAAGTCAGGCGCATCCGCAGGGTGCCAAGGTGTTCAACGGAAAAACCCACCAGGTCTTTGGTCCTCAATACATCAGTCAGGTGCAGGATGGTCGTTTGGTCGTGCAGCATAAAACTGCGCTGGAAGATGGGTTTTACCCGGATGAAGTGGACTACACGACGCAGTCTTTCTAAGGCACCGCTACTAAAAATCATGCCGCTCCGGGTTTCTGACCGGGGCGGCTTACTTCGACAGGCATTCTTAAGAACATGGAATTTGGCCCCCACCTGATCCTTGCTGTGCTGGAAGGTCTTGTTCAGGCCTCGGTGCTGACGCTGACAGCACTTGGCCTGTCACTGGTCTTTGGCGTCATGCGCGTCGTCAATGTCGCACACGGCGAATTTTTTATGCTGGGGGCGGTGTTCGCCTATTGGGTGGCAAGCTGGATGGGTGGCCCTGCGGCAATTGGCTTTGTCGCCGCCCTTATTATTGCGCCGGTTCTTGCGGGATTGCTGGCCGTGGCCTGCGACTGGCTGATCTTAAGGCGGCTGGACTATGATCCCGAACGCACCATCGTAGCAACAATTGGCATGCTTTACGTGATCCAACAGGTCACCTTGATGACCTACGGTCCGGACGCGCATCCTGTGACGCCGCCATTTAATCACCGGCTGGCGATCCCGTGGTTTGAGTTCACCGAAAACGGGTTTGAGTTCTATTACCCGTGGGGGCTGTCCACCACTTCCTACAAGCTTTTTGTCATATTCGCGGCGATGGTGGCGCGGATGGGTATCTGGCTCTTGATGGCCAAAAGCAAACTTGGCCTTATCCTGCGGGCAACCCAGCTGGACGGGGAAACCGCGCAGGCGTTCGGTATCCCGGTCGAGCGTGTTTACGCGTTTGTATTTGGTCTGGGGGCAGCTCTGGCTGCCGTGGGGGCTGTGTTGATCGTGCCTATCCAGCAAGCCCATTACCTTATGGGACATGACCCGCTGCTTTTATCCTTCATCGTTGTCATCATCGGCGGTCTTGGCAGTCTTCGCGGCACGGTTGTGGCCGCCATCCTGATCGGGATGAGTAACGGCGTCATATCGGTTTTCTTCACCCCGACATTGGCAAAAATCCTCGCGACTTTGCTGGTGGCCTTTGTCCTTGTCTATCGCCCACAGGGCCTTTTCGGGGCAAAACCAGCATGAGCCGCTCTCTGATGCTCCATCTTGGCCTGATCGCAGCGCTTGTGCTTTTACAGTTCATCCTGCCTGCCTATCACCATGGCAATCTGGCGCGGATCATGGTGCTGTCGGTCTTTGCGATGGGCTACAATATCATGTTTGGCTATGCCGGGCTGTTGTCGCTCGGGCACGCGATGTTTTTCACCGCCGGGATGTACGGCATGGGGCTGTCGGTGCGACTTTGGGACATCCCGGTGGGCCCGGCCTTTGTTATCGGCATCTTTGCGGCGGCTGCCCTGTCACTTGTCGTTGGACTGCTCGCGCTCAGGACCATCGGCGTGGCCTTCATGATCGTGACCTTGATGTTTTCCCAGGCTGTTTTTCTGACAATACTCTATTTCAACCCCATAACACGCGGGGATGAGGGGTTTGTCATCGCCCAGCAGGTGCGCCAGATTGCGGGGCTGGATCTGTCGAACCCCACCACCAGGTATTTCGCCGCCCTGATCCTGTTTGCCATCTGCCTTCTGGCGGTGTTGTGGCTGGTGCGTTCTCGTGCCGGTCGGGTGCTGATCGCCATCCGCGAGAACGAAGAACGCGCGCGCCTTTTGGGCTATGACACTTGGGCGCACAAGCTTGCCGCCGTTGTCATGTCGGGCACGATGGCTGGGGCGGCTGGGGCGGCTTATGGCGTTTTGTTCGGCAGTGTTGGCGCCAGTTTCGCCGAAGTGCCTTTTTCGATCCTGCCACTGCTTTACGTGCTGCTTGGTGGGCCGGGAACAGTGATCGGGCCCTTTGTCGGCACATTGTTCATGTTCTACTTGCGCGATCTGTCTTCTTCGCTGACCGATGCGCATATGCTAGTGGCCGGTGTTGTCCTTATCCTGCTGACGCTTTTTGCGCGGCGCGGCATTATGGGGATCGTGCGGGAAAGGTGGTTAAAATGGCTGCCATGATGCTTCTGTCCACCCGAAAACTCAGCCGCCATTTTGGTGGTTTACGGGCTGTCGAGAATGTCGATTTCGACCTGCCTGAGGGCCAAATCCGTGCCCTGATCGGTCCCAACGGCGCTGGCAAAACCACCTTCGTTTCCATGTTATGCGGACGTATTCCCGTCAGCAGTGGCGACATTACTTTTGCCGGTGAAAACGTTACCCGCTTGCCCGCCCATAAGCGCATCCAGCGCGGCATGGCTTATACTTTCCAGATCACCTCGGTCTTTTCAGACCTTACAGTTCAGGAAAACGTCGCGCTCGCAGTGCAAAGCCGCCTTGAGCGTGGTGCGGTGCTTGCGGGCGAGGTTGCAAAGGCGCTGGCAAAGGTTGGTTTGCAGGATCGCGCAGACCAGATTGCGGGCGATCTTGCTTACGGTCATCAGCGCTTGCTTGAGATTGCCATGGGCTTGGGTCAGTCGCCGCGCCTCTTGATCTTGGACGAGCCAACGCAGGGGCTGTCGGACGGCGAGGTGAATGACTTCATTGCGCTGATAAAGGATGTGGCGAAAGACACAACTATCCTTTTGATCGAACACAATATTGATGTGGTGATGGCGTTGGCTGACAAGATCACAGTGATGAATTTCGGCGAGGTTATCGCCGAAGGCACCCCGCAGGAAATCCACGAAAACGCGACGGTGCAAACCGCATATCTGGGGGGTTGATGCTTGAAATTAGGGGCATAAACGCCGCATATGGCAAGGTGCAGGTCCTGCGTGATCTGTCCCTTGATGTGCAGTCAGGTGAGATTTTGTGCCTTCTGGGCCGCAATGGCGCGGGTAAGACGACACTTTTAAAAACCGTCATGGGGATTGTGCGCGCATCTTCTGGCTCCATAATGCTGGATGGCATTGATATCCGCGCCCTGCCAGCCTTTCAGGTGCCGCGTCACGGGGTCGGCTATATCCCTCAGGGGCGCCGCCTGTTCACTGAAATGACGGTCGGGGAAAATCTTCAGATCGGGCTTATGGCGCGAGGCTCCGGCCCAGAGATACGCGAACATGTACTGGAGATGTTCCCGCGTCTGCGCGAACGTCTTGATCAGAGGGCCGAAACCCTTTCAGGCGGCGAACAGCAGATGCTCGCAACCGCCCGCGCCCTTTGCCTGAGGCCAAAGCTTTTATTGCTGGATGAACCAACCGAGGGGTTGCAGCCCTCGATGATTTCGCTGATCCGTGACGCTGTCGTTGAGTTGAAGAAGCAAAACGTTGCGATAATTCTGGTGGAACAACGGGTCGAGGCGGTACTGGAGATTGCAGACCGGGTCGCATTCATTGAAAACGGGCGAAATGCGCTCGAGGCCACGCCGGATCAGTTAAAACAGGACGAAAGCCTGATCCACAAATATGTCGGTGTTTAAGGGCTTCCCGCAAGATTTGCCGCAAAACCGAAACGGAAGGCAAAACTTCCCTACCAGTTACGCGCCTGATTTTGCGCGTAAGCCCCCACAAATCATCCTCTCCAAAAAGTGCCGGGGGTCTGGGATTTGGTTCACCCGCCCGTCCGCGAAACCCCATAATATTCCGCCCGTGCTTTGCTCTGCGCCTTGTGATCTGGTCGATGCGCGACTATCTGTGCCGCCAAAGGAATCGTGACATGGCCCGACAGGACAGCACCCAACCCAGCAGTGCTTTAGAACAAGAGCGCGAAAAATCCAAACGCATTGGCGCGCTTGGCGGGCTGTGGCCGTTCCTCAGGCCCTATAAGCTTATGATCGTTTTGGCCGCGTTCGCGCTTATCCTGACTGCAGGCATATCGCTGGTGCTGCCACTTGCGGTACGCCGCGTGGTTGACGGATTTGACGGTGCCACCGATCTGATACTTGATCAGTATTTCCTGGCGGCACTAGCCATTGCCATTCTTTTGGCGCTTGGCACCGGCATGCGCTATTATCTCGTCACCCGTCTGGGTGAACGTGTCGTTGCGGATATCCGAGAAGCTTTGTTTGCCCGTGTCATCGGCATGAGCCCGGTTTTCTTTGAACGCATCATGACGGGCGAGGTCTTAAGCCGGATCACCACCGATACCACCCTGATCCTGTCAGTCATCGGCTCATCCGTTTCGGTCGCTTTGCGAAATGTCCTGATTTTTCTGGGTGGCCTTGTCTTGATGCTTTTCACCTCGGCCAAGCTTAGCGGGCTGGTGTTGCTGATCGTACCAGCGGTGATCGTACCAATCATCCTTCTGGGGCGACGTCTCAGGGTTCTCAGCCGTGAAAATCAGGACTGGATCGCAGTAAGCTCCGGCAATGCCTCCGAGGCACTTTCGTCAGTGCAGACCGTGCAGGCATTCACTTACGAGGATGCCAGCCGCACAAAGTTCAACGAAGTTACCGAAGAAAGTTTTCTTTCGGCGAAAAAACGCGTTGGGACGCGCGCAGTAATGACGGTTATCGTCATTGCGCTGATTTTTTCCGGCGTCGTTGGGGTGCTGTGGATCGGAATGCGTGATGTTCGTTCAGATGAGATGTCGATCGGCGCGTTAGTACAGTTCGTGATCTATTCGGTAATGGTCGCCGGCGCGGTCGGTGCCCTGTCCGAGATCTGGGGTGAATTGCAGCGGGCCGCCGGGGCGACCGAACGGTTGGTCGAACTTCTCAACGCCAAAGACGAAGTGCGTGACCCGGCCCAGCCCAAAACTGTTCCCGCGCCGGTCAAAGGTGCAATCTCGTTTGACAATGTCAGCTTTCGCTACCCGGCGAGGCCCAAACAGGTGGCACTGGAAGAAATCAATCTGGACATTGCGCCGGGCGAAACAGTGGCACTTGTCGGGCCGTCAGGCGCAGGTAAGTCAACGATCATTCAACTGATTCAGCGGTTTTACGACCCCTCTGAAGGGGCGGTTAAACTTGACGGAATGGATCTGCGCGAGGTTTCGCGGGCAGATTTTCGCCGCTCGATTGCGCTGGTACCACAAGACGCGGTGGTTTTCGCCGCTACCGCACGCGAAAACATTCGCTTTGGCCGGCCAGAAGCCAGCGATGCCGAGGTTGAAGAAGCAGCGCGCGCCGCAGCGGCACATGAGTTTCTGGCCAAGTTGCCGGATGGCTACGACACCTATGTCGGCGAACGGGGTGTGATGTTGTCAGGTGGGCAGAAACAGCGCATTGCCATTGCCCGTGCGATTTTACGTGACGCACCGGTGCTGCTTTTGGACGAGGCCACCAGCGCCCTGGATGCCGAAAGCGAACGTCTGGTACAAGCCGCAGTTGACCAGATGGCCCAGGGGCGCACGACGATCATCATCGCCCACAGGTTGGCCACAGTGAAAAACGCCGACCGGATCGTGGTGTTTGACGAAGGCTGCATTCTGGCCCAGGGCAGTCATGATCAATTGGTCGCTCAAGGCGGGCTGTATGCGCGCCTTGCCAAGCTTCAGTTCACCGACGGTCTGGCCGCCGAATAACGGCACACCGACCAACTTGACCTCGTCGCCAGCTTACCCTTGCCCTAAGCGCGATTTGGCGTCATCCTCACCCACTAAAGCGTTTCGAGATTGCGTTGGATCACAATGTTGTCTCGAAGCACTCGTTACATATTGGAAAAGTGGAGCGTTTGCGCCCAAAGTCGATCCAAGGATAGGTGCAAACACTCTAAAAGAAGCCCGAACCGGGCAATAGTGGAGGGGAAGTATGCAAAGTTTCAGTTCGATGGCCGATCGCAATACGATTGAGGCACAGATGCCGTGGGAGGACCGCGACACACCGAAAACTCTTTACGGTGTTCTGGCGAAGACGACCAAGAGCTTTGGTCCACGCAACGCAGTTTCCTTTCAGATAACTTCAGGACCTGAAGACAAGGCCGAGACCCTGACCTGGCAGCAATTTCACGACAAATCAGTGCAGGCGGCGAACCTGTTTCGCTCGCTGGGCATTGGCGAAAAGGATGTGGTCGCCTATCTTCTTCCAAATTGCAACGAGACCCTGTTTGCCCTGATGGGTGGGGCAATTGCCGGGATTGTGAACCCGATCAACCCGCTTTTGGACGCCGAACAGATCAGCGCCATCTTACGCGAAACCGGTGCCACGGTACTGGTCACGCTGAAGGCTTTCCCCAAGACAGATGTCGCTCAGACCGCCGCCGAGGCGGTGCGGTTTGCGCCGAAAGTCAAAACCGTGCTGGAAGTTGACCTAAACCGCTATCTCAGCCCTCCGAAAAGCTGGATCGTTCCGCTGATACGACCAAAAAATCCGGTCGAGCATAACGCAAAGGTTAAGGATTTCGTCAAGGAGATGGCGCGCCAGAACACCACGCTTGATTTTGCTGATGCCACCGAGGATCGCGTGGCGGCCTATTTCCACACAGGTGGCACCACCGGCATGCCAAAGGTCGCCCAGCACAAGTATTCCGGCATCATCTATAATGGCTGGCTGGGTAATGAGCTTCTATTTGATGAAAAAGATGTGATCATTTGCCCGCTGCCACTGTTTCACGTTTTTGCGGTGCATGTGATCTTCATGGCCGTGTTGACCTCTGGCGCGCATGTGATCTTCCCGACCCCCGCCGGATATCGTGGTGAGGGGGTATTTGATAATTTCTGGAAACTTATCGAACGTTACAAAGTAACCTTTGCGATCTCAGTCCCGACGGCGATTGCCGCCCTGATGCAGCGCCCGGTAGATGCGGATGTCTCGACGCTCAAAATAACCTTTTCCGGGTCGGCCCCTTTTCCGGTTGAACTCTATAACCGGTTTGAGAAGGCAACCGGGGTGACGATTATTGAAGGCTATGGTCTGACCGAAGCTACCTGTCTGGTGTCGATCAACCCGCCATCGGGCGATAAAAAAATCGGCTCGGTTGGGGTGCCATTCCCCTATACTGACATTAGGATTTTGAACTGTGATGAAACCGGCAAGGTTCTGAAGGAATGTGCGGCCGATGAAGTCGGTGAAATCTGCGTTTCCAACCCCGGTGTCTGGGCGGGAAATACCTATACCGAAGCTCCTAAAAACGTTGGGCTTTTTGCAGATGGCACGCATCTTCGCACAGGCGATTTGGGGCGTATCGACGAGGATGGTTTCCTGTGGATCACCGGACGTGCGAAAGACCTGATCATTCGCGGCGGACACAACATCGATCCGGGGGAGATTGAGGAAGCATTGGCGGGGCACGAAGCAGTAGCGTTCGTTGGCGCGATAGGCCAGCCAGACGCGTTTGCGGGCGAGTTACCTTGCGCCTATGTCGAACTGATTGACGGGGCCAGTGTGACACCAAAAGAATTGGCGGTTTTTGCCAAGGAACATGTACACGAGCGTGCCGCCCACCCCAAACACGTGGAAATTCTGGATGAGTTGCCGAAAACTGCCGTTGGCAAAGTGTTCAAGCCCGACCTGAGAAAACGCGCAATCACAAGGGTTTACAATGCGGCTTTGGAAAAAGCCGGTTGTGCCGCCGAGGTGGCGCGGGTTGTCGACAGCAAAAAGCGAGGGCTGGTGGCGCAGTTGGAGGCAACAGGTGATGTGGACAAGGACGCGGTGCAGGCCGCCTTGGGCGAGTTCACCCGGCCATTTGAGTGGGTAGAGTAGGCGGGCACAGCCAAAATGAGTGCCTTCGGCACGCTCTATAGTCTATTTGCGCCAGCCCCAAGCCCCCGGAATATTTGAACCAATATGTCGGGGGCTTGGGTGGTTTCTCAGTGCATTTTATCGCTCAGATCAATCGAAATCACTTGATTGTCGACACCATCAATGTGCAAGACAGGTCCGGCGGCATTTGCTTCAACCCCACAGCGACGCGTCCAGCGTGGCCAGTTGGCGGGGATCATGCCAAGTACCTGCGTGGCCCCCAGATCACGCGCCGCCTTGGTCATCTCGACCACCAGATGCGCGTGCACCATGCGGCGGATTTTTGCAGGCGTATCGTTATCAACGAAAATCCGGCTGCTTTCCCAGATATGCGAAGCAACCGGGGCGTCGTCATACAGCAGGTCTGAGGGGATTTCATCCAGAAGCCCGCGCTGGGCGTCACGGATCATGTATGAATAGATGCCACAGCGCGCGTTGGTCGGTGTCAGGCGAATGCCGGCCATGACTTTCCCAAGCTGATGAACGGTTACCCAACGGCTGGCCGGCGTGTCGTATTGATCGTATTCCATGCCCATAGCTTCAGGCAGATCCCAGTTGTTACGTTCGATGAAGCTTTTGCGTCTGGCGCGAAGAACGTTGGCGAACAACTCGCCATGGTTGTGCATATTTTCGAAAGAAAGTGTGGTCGTTTGCATTGTTTACCCTCCAGGTAGTTGGTGAAATTTGCCCCGTAACAGGGCTGGCAGCGAAAAAGTGGCCCGTTAAAGGAGCCGATATTCTTTGGCGCGCTGAATGGCTTCAGCGGTGGTTCGGGCAAACAGTTTTTTGCGTGCAGAGGTCAGTCGGGCTTTAAGCGCGCTTTCCGAAATGCCAAGCGATGCGGCACCCTGCGCATATCGTTCGCCCGAAGCGATGATTTGCAACGCCTCCATCTCGGCTTTGGTCAGATTTTGGGGTGGCTCGGTTTCGTGGTGCAATCGCAGAATTACACCGGAAATTGCTGCCATTTCAGCATCAGTAAACTCCCGATCTCCGCGTGCGGCACCGGCGATGGTGCGCGACGTGACCGGCCCGCACGAGACGATAACACCGTAAGTCAGCCCGAAATTCCTCGCCTCTTTCATTATTCCGAAAGGGTCGGGTAAATCAATTTCAGACCAGCGCGACGCCCCGGTGCGCGAAATGCCCCAGGCAACCTGAGGATCACGTAAACCATAAGCATTCTGGGTATAATGATCTGTCCAGGCAGGATCATAAGTCTGGAATGTCATCAATGGAGAAACAAACCGAATATGAAGGGCTGCATAATAGCCCAGCGGGGCAATACTGCCCAAATCTTCGAGTAAATCGTCTATCACATGATTCCGGCCCATAAGGCTATTAGGAGTGAAAGAAGTCGAAAAACAACCGCTAATTGTGGCTTGACAGTGGAAAATCCACGCCAATGGGATGAATTGTCGCGGTTTCTTGCACAATGCAAAATTGGGTTTCGCTTTTTGAACACCCTTCTTAACCTTTGCCCAGAAAAGCCCAACCGAACAGGCCGGTTGAAGTACCCCCCGGTCGCACCAACCACCAAAATTGCCGCTAATCGGCGATACTTGGGGGCGTGAAAGTGATCTGTTGGCCACAGATGATGTGGGGCAGTTTTTTCTGGCGAATCTGGACAAAACCCATCAACGTTACGGTGATCAAAGCTAAAGGGCGAAAACATGGGCGACGGGGCAAAAGGTATTCAGCTGAGCATCGACGGGATAACCGTTACCTCAGTCGCAGGCCAAAGCATATACGATGCGGCGGCTTCGGCGGGAATTTCCATTCCTAACCTTTGTTATGACGCGCGCATCAAGCCTTCGGGTGATTGCGGTATGTGCGCGGTCGAAATTGACGGTGAGGGCGCGCGCGCCACCGCTTGCGATACCTTGGTTGCCGAGGGAATGGTTGTGCGTACTGGCTCGCCGGATCTAAGTGCCAAACGCCGGAAAATCCTTAATACCTATCTTTCTGATCACAACGCCTATTGCCAGCCGCCCTGCACCGATGCCTGCCCGGCAGGGATTGATATTGCAGGGTATATTGAGCGTATTTTGGACAAGGATTATGTCGGCTCGACCGCATTGATCAAGGAAATGCTGCCGTTGCCCGGCGTTCTGGGCCGCGTTTGCCCGCGCCCATGCGAAGATCCCTGCAGGCGGGTGCAGATCGACGGCAGCCCGGTGGCGATATGCTCACTCAAACGCTTTGCTGCGGACAAGGCGTCCGAGGCTGGTCAGCCGACGCAACCCGAGCCAAAGCCTGCAACCGGCAAGAAGGTGGCTGTCATCGGTGCTGGTCCGACTGGGTTATCGGCAGCTTATTATCTGGCGCTGGCGGGACACAAAGTGGTGCTGTTCGAAGCGGCTGAAAGGGCAGGTGGCATGCTTCGCTATGGCATCCCGCCCTACCGGTTGCCGAACGCGGTACTGGATCAGGAAATCGGTGACATCCTGGCGCTTGGGGTTGAGCTCAGAACCGGTCAGGTGATGGGGCGCGATTATCAGCTTGAGGGCCTGCGCAGGCAGGGCTTCGACGCGGTGCATCTGGCGATTGGCGCTCAGGCGGCAAAACCGACGGGGCTGGTGGGCGAGGACGCCAATGGCGTGAGCGCTGCAATTGATTTCCTGGCCGACGTGAACCGGGACCAAGAGGTCGATATCGGCGACAAGGTCATTGTCATTGGCGGTGGGTTTACCGCTGCCGACGCGGTGCGCACGGCAAGGCGTGTTGGGGCCAGTGAGGTTTCAATGCATTACCGTCGCACAAGGGTTGAGATGACGGCAGCCGCGCATGAGATCCATGAATGCGATGTCGAGGGTGTGAAGCTTGAGCTGTTGACCGCACCGGTCGCAGTGAAGTCTGAAAACGGTCGGGTAACCGGCCTGACCTCGCAACGCATGGAGCTGGGCGCGCCTGATGATAGCGGACGTCGCCGTCCGGTGCCCATCGAAGGCTCAGAATACTTTACCCCGGCAGACACGATCCTGCTTGCTATAGGTCAGGATGTTGACGTGACTTCGCTGGGTGAAGGTGATCTTGGCCAGCATGCGCGCTGGGGCACGATCGAGGTTGACCCCCTGACCATGATGACCAATCTGCCCGGCGTGTTTTCGGGTGGTGATTGCGTCACCGGGGCGGCGACGGTGGTGGAAGGTGTCGGCGCAGGGCGCATGGGGGCGTTTGCCATCGACGCCTATCTGAACGGTGCCGATGAGGCGGTGATTGCTGCCGTAATTCAGCGTCACCGGCCAAAATTCTTTGACATCGGGGCCAAAGCGGCCTCGGGGGCGCCCCTGCATGACATGCCTGTTCTGGACGGGGCAGGGCGGCTGGACGCCTTTGCTGCCGCGGGTCATGGCGGTGACGTCGATAACGATCCGGCCTTTGCGGAGGTCGAAACAGGCTTCAGCGAAGAAGAAGCCCTGAGCGAGGCCAGTCGATGCCTGATGTGTCGCTGCCAGGCTGCCGGGGTTTGCGATTTGCAGCGCTTGTCGATTGAGTTTGACGCCGGCACCAAGGAATATCTGGGCAAGGAGGCCTGGTCATGAATGTATCAACCAAAGCCCTAGGCAAAGAGCCGGTTGATCCGGGCCTTGCACAATCGCTGGTCTCATGGCCGTTTTTTCAGCTCGAATATGAAAAATGTATCAAGTGTGTGCAATGCGTGCGCATTTGCGACGAGGTGCAGCACCGATCGGTCTATAAGGTGGATGCCTCGGGCTATCCGGCGCTGGTAAGTGGCACCAATGATTACCGAGACACGCAATGCAACAATTGCGGCCAATGTGTTTCGGCCTGTCCCACAGGGGCACTGAAGGATTTGTCGGATACCGGCGTGATGCCAAAAAACCTTCGCCAGAAAACCACGACCACATGTTGTTACTGCGGTGTGGGTTGTGCGATTGAGATCGAAACTGAAAACGGAAAGATGGTGGCGGTGAACCCGTCGTTTGATTCCGAAGCGAACACCGGCAACCTCTGCGTCAAAGGTCGCTTTGGCATGGACTTCCTGCATCACCCTGACCGGTTAACCACCCCATTGATGCGCAAAGGAGGCAAACAAAGCCCGCTGGAGCAGGTGAGCTGGGACGAGGCGATAGCCTTCACCGCAAAACGGCTGAACGAGGTAAAGGCCGAACACGGGGCGCACAAGCTTGGTGGCCTCACTTCGGCTCGTGCGACAAACGAGGAAAACTACGTTTTTCAGAAAATGGTCCGCTGCGCTTTCGGCACCAACAATATCGACCATTGCGCGCGGCTTTGCCATATGGCTTCGGCCGTTGCTTTTCAACAAGCAGTCGGCTCTGGTGCCCCTTCAGCTTCGACGCCTGACATTCGGCTGGCTTCGGCGTTTGTCATCTGCGGTTCCAACACCACGGTGACCCACCCGGTCATTTCCAGTCAGGTGATGAAAGCCAAATACGAAAGCGGCGCCAAAATCGTCGTCATCGACCCGCGGCGCATCGAAATGGTTGACCATGCCGACGTCTGGCTGCGTGCCAAGGGCGGCACCAATGTGGCGGTTCTGAACGGGCTGGCGTATATCATTATGAAAGAGGGTCTGGCCAACGAAGAATTCATCAAAGCCCGTACTGAGAACTGGGAAAGCTATATCCAGAATCTGGAACGCTACACACCCGAATATGTGGAAGAAGTTTCAGGCGTACCCAGCGATCGCTTGCGTGAAGCGGCATTGATCTATGCCAATGCAGAACGGGGCATGACGCTGTGGGGCATGGGCATTACACAGCACCTGACAGGCGTTGACGGTGCCCTTGCCATGGCCAACCTGTCGCTTATGACCGGGCACGTTGGTACACCGGGCACCGGGTTCATGCCGCTTCGGGGTCAGTCAAATGTGCAGGGCTGCTGTGATATGCAAGGTCACAATAACAAACTGCCTGGTTACCACGATATCAGTAACCCTGAGCATCGCGCCAAGTTTGAAGCTGCCTGGGGTGCGCCAATGCCCGAGGATGATGGTTTCACTGTGGTGCGGATGGAAGAAGCGGCACTCGATGGTACGATGAAGGCAATGTATATCATGGGCGAGAACCCGGTTGGGTCCAGCCCCGATATTGACGAAGTTCGTGAAGGCCTGCAGCGACTGGAATTTCTGGTCGTACAGGACTTGTTCCTGTCCGATACAGCGGCTCTTGCCGATGTGGTTTTCCCTGCCGCCAGTTTCGCTGAAAAGGACGGCACATTCACCAATACCGAACGCCGCGTGCAGCTTTTGCGCAAAGCTATCGATCCCCCGGGCAAGGCGCGGGCTGACTGGGAGATCCTGTGCGATGTTGCAACCGCAATGGGCTACGAAATGAGCTATGATGGCACGGCCGCAATCATGGAAGAGATCGCTTCGCTTGTGCCTTCTTACGCCGGGGTGCGTCACGAACGTCTTGGCGGCAGTGGATTGCAGTGGCCGGTTTTTGACACCGACCATCCGGGCACACGTTTTCTTTATGAAAAGGACTTTCCAACGCCATCGGGCCGAGCGGTATTCAATGTTGTTCATCAGGATGACGCAGGCGAGGACGCGACCGACGATAGGTATCCCCTGAACTTGAATTCCGGCCGGTTGCTGGAACACTACCACACCGGCACCATGTCGCGGCGCTCGCGCGGGCTTGATCACATCGTCCCCGAAGGTGAGGTCGAGGTGAACCCCGAAGACGCACGCCGATATTCGCTGGATGACGGCTGTATGGGGCGGATCGCTACCAAGCACGGCTCGATCGAAGTAAAAGTGCTGATCACCGACCGCACGCCAGAGGGTGCGATTTTCTACACTTTCCATTTTGCGGAAGCAGCGGCCAACCGCTTGACCGGCAGCAAGATGGACCAGGTTTCGGATACCCCCGCCTTTAAGCGGACGGCGGCAAGGATTGATCGGGTGAATTGAAGTTTGAGCAAATGGGATGAACTGCCGCAATTATCCATTTCCACATACCGCTGTTGATGATTTCTCCTTCCTTCAGATTTGAGTGAGCGTATCG
>JAAEUB010000453.1 GCA_024227755.1 Paracoccaceae bacterium
AGGATATTGGCAAAAACCAGATCGAACGGCATCGCCTGGCTCAGTTCCGCCTGGGCAAATCCAGCTGCCTCGACGCAGATAACCCGTTCAGAGAGCCTATTTGCTGCCACATTTGTCCGGGCGACGTCCACCGCCACCTGATCTATGTCGCTGGCCAGTATGATTGTCGAATCGCCGGTCCAGATCTTTGCGGCTGCCATCGCCAGAACTGCCGTTCCACACCCGATATCAGCCACTTTTTGGCCAACGAATCCATCGCTGGCCAACTGGTCAAGCGCAAGCAGGCAGCCCAGAGTGGTGCCGTGATGACCGGTGCCAAAGGCCATCGCTGCCTCAATCAGCAACGCATCTTTCCCCGGAGGGACTTTTTCTGCATCATGGCTGCCATATACAAAGAAACGCCCGGCTTCGACCGGGCTAAGCTCGCGCCGTACATGCGCCACCCAGTCGGTCTCAGGCAGTTTTGAGATAACAAAACTCGCGGCATTGTGCATCGCGGCCAGAAGCGCCAGACCGGCCTGATCGGGGGTATCTGTGAAATATCCACCAACCTCCCACAGGCCCGATCCGTCTTCGACCTCGAAGACCCCAATGCCAGTAGGCTCAGGAATAAGACGTTCCATTGCCTCGCCCAAAGCTTCACCGGCTTGCCTGCCTTTCAAGGTGGTTAAGGCCGTCCAGGTTTTCATGGCTTGCCCCCGCCGCTGATCCCCAGCCGCTTTTCCAGCGCAGCCAGCACAGTTCGATCTTCTTTTGCCCATTCAACCCGGCGCGACTTGAACAATTTGGCCTGGCTTTTATGCACCGGTTCACCTGTCAGAATTTTCAGGTGATTGGCGCGTAGCGTTTCGCCGGTCGAGGTGATGTCGGCAATCGCCTCGGCAGTTTCATTTTTGATACTGCCCTCGGTCGCGCCCTGACTGTCCACCAATTGATAATCCGCAACCCCGTAGGCGCGCAGATGTTCGCGGATCAGGCGGTGATACTTGGTGGCAATGCGCAACCGAAAGCCGTGGCGTGCCCTAAAAGCCGCAGCCACTGCATCAAGGTCATCAAGGGTACTTACATCGACCCACGCCCGTGGCACCGCGATGATCAGGTCGGCGTGCCCAAATCCCATTGGAGCCAGCTCGGCGACCTTTTCATTCCACAACCCAAGCTTTTCACGCACCAGATCAGAACCTGTAACCCCCAGATGAATACGTCCCGCTGCCAATTCACGCGGGATTTCCCCGGCTGAAAGCAGCACCACCTCCAACCCGTCAAAGCCCGAAGCGGCGGCGGAGTATTCACGATCCGAACCGGTGCGCTTCAATTCCACGCCGCGACGGGTGAACCAGTCAAAGGTCTTCTCCATCAAACGACCCTTTGAGGGCAGGCCCAGCTTAACACTCATGCCCCGCCCCCCAGCGATACCGCCAGCACCAGCTCGGGGCGGACAACCCCGCCAATTGCCGGAATGGAGCGGCCCTTGCCAAGCACTTTTGTCAGAGCGTCATAGCGCCCACCTGTCGCCACCGGCGGCAGATCCGGGCGGGCCTCGGCATAAAAGCCGAAGACAAACCCGTCATAGTATTCCAGTGTGGTACGTCCGTACGAGCCTTCAAAAGCGAGGTTCTCAACGTCAATTCCACGCGCGGCCAGCGCTTCGCAGCGCGCCTCAAGCCTCTCAACGGCTTTCGAGATGGCAGGCATATCGACCGCAAAGTCACTTAGGTGGGCAAGAACGTTGGTGGCTGTTTCACGCAAACTAAGTACGTCGTCCAAAAGATTGACCTCTTGCGTCGAGATCGGCCTGGCCGCGGCGTCCTCACGCAAGGCGTCAATCCTGCCGTCAATCTCAGCCTGCGAACGCAATCCAATCAATGGCGCGTCCGTTTCCGTCCCGCCATCGGCCAGAAGTTTTTCGCGGCCCTGCGGCATGGGCACGCGACCAGAAAACCGGTCGAGAAGTGCGCGAAAGCGGCGGGGTCGCCAAATATGGCGCATAAGTGCGGCCTTGCGTGCATCCGTGGTTTTCAGGCCCCTGACCGCAGCCAGCAAAATACCCAGATCACCGGTTGCGACTTGCAGATTATGGGGGGTTAACACTTCGTAAAATAAGGAAAAAGCCTCGGCATCTGCACGGGCTGCATCTGCGCCATCAAAAAGCTCATAGCCCACCTGATAATACTCAGCCGCGCGGTGTACGGCTTCTTCCTGCGCCCGAAAAACCTTACCGGCATAGGTATAGCGCGCAGGCTCAGCGCCGTTTTCCATGTGCATCTGCACCACTGGCACAGTGAAGTCCGGGCGCAGCATCGCCTCGCCCATCACGGGGTCGTGGGTGGTGAAGGCGCGCGCGCGGATATCTTCGCCGTATAGGTCCAGAAGGGTGGCGGCGGGCTGCAAAATATCGGTTTCGGCCCGCAATGCGCCGTTACCTTCAAAAAAGGCAAGAAGCCGTGCGGCCTCGATGCGGGTGGCGACTTTGTCAGGCATTGTGACCGGCCAAGATCTTTTGTACTTCAGTCACCAGATCGGCGCGGTTCACTTCAAACTGCGAAGGGCGGGATTTCCATTCTTCCAGCGTTGCATTCTCAGCGATTTTGGCCCCCAACACCAGATCCTTGATCTGCACTACGCCCTGTGCGTGCTCATCGCCGCCCTCGATCACAGCCACAGGGGAGCCGCGTTTGTCAGCGTATTTCAACTGGTTACCAAAGTTCTTGGGGTTACCCAAGTAAACCTCGGCACGGATGCCAGCAGCGCGCAACTCGCCGACCATGGCCTGATAATCCGCCATCCGGTCACGGTCCATTACTGTGATAACAACCGGCCCCTGCCCGTCTGTGTCGATCCGCCCCTTGGCTGTAAGTGCGGCAAGCAACCGGTCGACACCTATTGAGACACCGGTCGCTGGCACGGCCTGTCCTGTGAAGCGCTTGACCAGATCGTCATAGCGCCCACC
>JAAEUB010000454.1 GCA_024227755.1 Paracoccaceae bacterium
GAGCATGAGTGCGGGCCCGAAATACTTTTCCCACATGGTCAGAATTGGAAGTAGAGGAAGGGCGAAAAGGACTGCGACGCCATGCGAGTAACGGCAAGTGCACCGAGTGTGGAATAACCCAGCGCCCGCAGGACTGGTGGCCAGGCTATCCGCCGGCGCGTGGCCAATGGCCAAAAGGCAATAGCAACGGCGAGTACGAGGAAGAAGATCTCTGAGGTGCGGATCTGCCAGAGGCTTTCAGCGGTGAGCGAGAGTGTCCGACCTTCTGTGTATGAGTAATTTGGTCCATGCTTCCAAACTGAAGGAGCATGACGACAATGACGATTTCCAAGGAATTACTGGACGAGCTGCTTAGCGGCGTTGAACGGCCCGAAGATTTGCTGGGTGACAAAGGCCTGATGAAGGAGCTGAAAGTCCGCTTGATGGAGCGGATGCTGGGCGCCGAACTGACGGAACATCTGGGCTATGAGCCACAAGGCGAGCCTGCCAGCCAGCAAAGCAACCGCCGCAACGGGGCCACTCGCAAGGTGTTGAAGGGCAATGATGGGGCGGTGCCAATTGACATCCCCCGTGACCGCGATGGCAGTTTTGAACCTGAACTGATCCGCAAGGGCCAGACTCGGATCGATGGCATGGACGACAAAATTATCGGCCTTTATGCCGCCGGATTATCCACTCGCGATATCCGCGCCCACCTTGAAGAAGTTTATGGCCTACGCGTTTCTGCCGACCTTATCAGCCGGGTCACTGATGCCGTTTTAGAGGAAGTCTCTGATTGGCAGAACCGGGCGCTGGAACCGGTCTATCCTATTGTTTTCCTCGACGCGTTGCGGGTCAAAATCCGCGATACTGAGAGCCGTCAGGTCAAAAACAAGGCGGTTTACGTGGCCTTAGGCGTTACCCCAGAGGGCGAACGCGAGGTTCTGGGCCTGTGGATCGCAGCTAACGCCCCTCTCGGGCATTTTGCAAATGCCCTGCCGTTCAGTGAGGGGCCAAATTCTGGCTTTCCATCATGAACAACCTGCGCAATCGTGGGGTCGAAGACATCCTGATTGCCGTGGTGGATGGCTTGAAGGGCTTCCCTGATGCGATCAATGCAGCTTTCCCAGACACCACCGTCCAAACCTGCATCGTGCACCTTGTGCGCCATTCGCTGAACTTCTGTGGCTGGAAAGATCGCAAGGCCGTGGCCAAAAGCTTGAAGCGGATATATCAGGCCGTGGATGACGGGGAAGCCGCCAAAGCCCTCGATGATTTTGAGGCAGAATGGGGCACAAAATACCCCTCAATCGCCCCAAGTTGGCGACGCGCTTGGCAGGAGGTGATCCCGTTCTTTGCCTTCCCGCCAGCCGTACGCAAGATCATCTACACCACAAACGCCATCGAGAGCCTGAACAGGGTCATTCGCAAAACCACCAAAACCCGTGGCAGCTTTCCAACCGACGATGCCGCAACCAAGCTGATTTATCTGGCGATCCGAAACTTTGAAAAGTCTGGCCGCTGCGTCAGAGAATGGGTTGCAGCACGAAATCAGTTCGCTATCCTATACCCCGAACGGTTCAACAGATGACCCGTTTTAACCGTATGGGCCAAAACCCATACACAGAAGGTCGGACATTCCCTTTCGTGGTCCAGCATTTCTTCACGAACATCTACCAAAGCGTTCTTTGACAGGCCGCGACGGCCCAGCCAATCAATGTACTGGTCCAGTTGCGCCCTGAAGTAGGCTTGCACTTTCTCGCGTATCTCGTCTTGTCGAAGTCCAGCCAAAGTCTTGTTTTCCTGTACCAATCGTCCACAGGATGCAAGATGACGGGCTAAATCGCCAGCCCGATCTGGGCAGCGCGTCCGTAAAGACAGTCGAATTGTTCTTCTTGGGTGGCCTTCTAAGGACGGAATAGGCCACCGGAAGTAGTAAACCCCATGTCTAGAAGGGAATAGATAGGATGACAGCTTCATAGGGTGTGTCCCACTTTGTGTCACACTCGACTGTTCAGCCGTTAACCCTATGATTTAGAATGAAATGGAGGCGAGTACCGGAATCGAACCGGTGTACACGGATTTGCAATCCGCTGCGTAACCACTCCGCCAACTCGCCGAAGCCCTGCGCGATGTAGCCTAAGCATGGTGGGGGTGCAAGTCAGAAGTGTGAGAATGACACGGGTTTGATGGAAGTGTCTAACGCTCATGCTAAGCGTGTTGCGACCACCCTCCACCTGTGGCAAAACTCATGGGCAGCCCAGCAAAGAAGCGGATTCGAAAATGACCGATTTCACTACTCACCGTACAACCATGGTCGATACTCAGATACGACCCTCGGATGTTACGAAATTTCCCATCATCGAGGCCATGCTTGCGGTTCCGCGTGAGGCCTATGTGCCGGACGCGAAACGCGACGCTGCTTATGCGGGCGACAATATTGATTTGGGTGGGGGGCGTGTGATGCTGGAGCCGCGCAGCCTTGCCAAGTTGCTGGATGGGTTGGATATTCAATCTGACGAAATGGTCTTACATGTGGGCTGTTCATTGGGATATGCCTCGGCAGTCATGGCGAGAATGGCTGATTTTGTCGTAGCGCTCGAGGAAAACGAGGCGATGGCCAGCGAAGCCCAGGCAACCTTGTTGGAACACGGGGCTCACAACGTCGCGGTCGTTACCGGAAAGCTTGCAGAGGGTGCGGCCAAACACGGGCCTTACGACGTAATACTGATTGAAGGTGCGGTCGAGCATCTTCCTGCGGTGATCGGGGACCAGCTTAAGGAAGGCGGGCGCGTTGCCTGTCTGTTTGCCGAGGGCATGCTTGGGGTCGCCAGAATAGGCTATAAGATCGACGACAAAATCGCATGGCGGTTCCTTTTTAATGCTGGCGCACCGGTTTTGCCAGGCTTTGAGGCCTCAAGCGCTTTTGTTCTTTGAGATTTGCGGATATGGGTTGTGTCTTACATTTGCGGAGAAAGTGATGATTGGCAGGGTAAAACATGGCTTAACGGCGCTGGCTGTAACTCTGTTGATTGCTTCGGCACCAACGTTCACACGCGCCGAAACTCTTACAGACGCGTTGATCTCAGCCTATCGCCACTCGGGACTTCTTGAGCAAAATCAAGCGCTTCTTAGGGCAACTGACGAAGATGTGGCGGTGGCTGTTGCGGCTTTACGCCCGTCGATTAACTATGCATTAAGCAGAAACTGGTCCGATACCCAGCCCATTCCCGGCAACTCGGCCTCATCGTCTGCGACGCTTAGCGCCAGCTTGCTGGTCTTTGATTTCGGGCGCTCCAAGCTTGGCATCGAGGTTGCGCGCGAGAATGTGCTGGCGACACGTGACATGCTGACAGGGGTTGAGCAAAATGTGTTGCTCGGAGCAGTTTCGGCGTTCCTGAATGTGCGTTCAGCAGCCGAAACCGCAGCATTGCAGGTTAACAATGTTCGCTTGATTGGCGAGGAACTCAGGGCGGCGCGTGATCGTTTTGAGGTCGGTGAGATTACCCAGACCGACGTCTCCTTTGCAGAAGCACAGCTTGCCGCTGCCCGGGCCGGTGAGGCTGCCGCAACCGGTAGCCTGATCATCGCGCGCGAAGGTTACAAGGCCGCAACCGGGCATTACCCCGGAACGCTCAGCGCGCCGCCGACCCCGCCGGTCACGGTTTCAACTCTTGACGAGGCCCGTGCACTTGGCCGCCGCCGTCACCCCGATATGCTTGCCGGTCAGCGTAATGTGACGATTGCTGAAATGAATGTGGAACTGGCGCTTCTGGCAATGAAGCCTTCTTTGACCGCATCGGGCAGCAGTACTTTCACCCGGAGTACCTCCATGGGTGACACTACAACTAACCAGCTTGGCCTCAGCCTTCAGGGTTCGATTTACCAGGGCGGCAGGCTTTCGGCGCTTTACCGCAAGGCGCAGGCGATGCGCGACGCCGCTCGTGCCGGGCTGCATGTGACCAAACACTCTGTTGACCAGAATATCGGCGTTGCCTGGGCCCAAATGGCCATTGCCGGTGCCAGTTTTGAGGCAGCACAGCGTCAAATTCGCGCCAACACCGTTGCTCTGCGCGGCGCGCGTGAGGAACTTAGCCTGGGCGCGCGGACCACTCTGGATGTGCTCAATGCAGAACAAAGTCTGCTCGATGCCCGCGCCGGCGCCATCACTGCCCAGTCTGACCAGTATCTCGCGGCCTATCAGTTATTATCCGCGATGGGGCTTTTGACGGCTGAACATCTGCGCCTGGGGATCGCCACCTATGACCCCGAGGCTTACTTCAATGCGGTCAGTTCCGCGCCGGTGCATGAGGTAAGCCCGCAAGGCGAGCGTCTTGACGCGGTGCTTGAAGCCCTCATGCATGATTAAGTTCTGAGCTTTTAGTTGTCTGAGAAGCGACACGCCGCTAAACTGGACCTGGGGGACGAGTTAGGGAGTTTCGGTAAAATATGTCCGAACCAGTATCCAATGCCGAGATAGAGGATGTCTTGTCTTCAATCCGGCGCCTTGTATCCGAAAACACCGGAGCCGGGCGCGAGAAGGCCGCGCAAGTTGAAACCTCGGAAAGGTTGGTGCTGACACCCGCCTTTCGGGTGCTGGAAAGGGGTGACGCCACGTCTGAAGATATTGACGAAACCGTTGAGGAAACTGAAGAAATATCCATGTCGGATGACGTGCCGGCCGATTTTAGTCCAACTCCCGAACCCGATGCGATGTCTGATAATGCTGAGGTTAATTCCAGTGTTTTGGAGCGGAAAATTGCCGAACTTGAGGCGGCGATTGGCGATACTTATGAAGAATGGGAGCCTGATGGCAGCGAAGAAGAGGGTGCCGAAGCAGAGCCAATTGTTATAAAAATGGCAACACCTGCGCATCAGGATGATGTTTTGCAAACCGAAGCCGAACTGGATGATGAGGCTGAAGCCGAGACGCACGAGGATGCCGGGGCCGGGGTTGAGTTTGAAGCAGAATTTGCCACCGATGATCCGGAAGAAACCGAACTTGCCGAGCCTGATCTGGATGAGGCCAACGATTTCGCTGACGAGGAATTACTCCTTGACGAAGAAGCGTTGCGCGAAATGGTTGCGGACCTTGTGCGCGAAGAACTTCAGGGCCATGTGGGCCAGCGTATCACCCGGTCTGTGCGTCGCCTTGTACGGCGTGAAATATCGCGGGTATTGGCGCTGAAGGATATGGAATAGCTCTTAATCGCTCAATTTGGGGGCTTTGCTGAGTCCTCGGCCAATTGCAGTAATAATGCGGTATCAAGATGGGCCTCAATATGGTCCGCCAATTGATCCAACGTGGCCTCTATACGCGTTTCAAAACCTTCGCCGCTGACCGCCGCGCCTAAGTTGGTCAGGAATGCTGCGCGGAAAGCGTCCGAGGCAAGCAGCCCATGCAAATAACAGCCACGTACCAGCCCGTCAGCACTTGCGGCACCATCAAGCCGCCCGCCAATCTGCAAAAACCCGCGCGAACAATCGGGACCCGTTGTCTCACCCAGATGAATTTCGTACCCCTCGACCGCGTCGCCAGTTGGCAGATATGTGGCATGAGCAAGCGACAGGTTTTTTTGTGCCGACATATGGGTAACCACGTCCAGATGTCCCAGCCCTGCAACACGCCCGGGCGGGCCTTCGATGCCATCCGCATCGATAATCTCGCGCCCCAGCATCTGATACCCGCCACACAGACCCAGCACATGACCACCGCGCCGGATATGGGCCAAAAGGTCGATATCCCAGCCCTGGGCGCGAAAATCAGCAAGATCGGCGATAGTGGATTTTGAACCGGGGATCAGCACCAAGTCGGCGTCACCGGGAAGGGGGTGTCCGGGGGCAATGATATCAACATCCACCAAGGGTTCGTTTACCAACGGGTCGAGGTCGTCAAAATTGGCGATACGGTTCAGACGCGGAACTATGACCTTGAAATTGCCACGCGTCCCGGCCGGGCCTGAGCCAATATCCAGCACGTCCTCGGCCGGAAGCCGCCACGCGGCATCAAACCACGGAAGGGTGCCGAGATCGCGCCATCCAGTACGGTTAACAATCTCGATGCTGCCTTCATGGAATATATTAACATCGCCACGGAACTTATTGACTATAAAACCTTTTATGAGGTTTCTATCGCCATCCGGTAACACCGCATGCGTGCCGACAAGCTGAGCTATTACCCCGCCGCGGTCAATGTCGCCAACCAGTATCACCGGCACCTGCGCAGCCTCGGCGAAGCCCATATTGGCAATATCTCCGCTGCGTAAATTAACTTCTGCCGGACTACCGGCACCCTCGATGATCACCAGATCAACACCCGATGCCAGCCGGTGAAAGCTTTCCA
>JAAEUB010000455.1 GCA_024227755.1 Paracoccaceae bacterium
CGGCGCGCACCAGGTAGCCCAAAAATTTACCAATACCACCTGATCTTGATATTCGGCCAATGTATGCGCGCCACCTTGCGCGTCGGTAAAAACAGTTTCGCCTGCTGATTTTGGCGTGCTGGCGAAGATCAGTTTATTCATATCCCCCTCGCGCAAAGCCTCGGCTGTGGCAATATCGGCGCTCACAGGGTTTGCAAGGGTGACAAGGGCCGCGTATAGCAAAACGGGAAAGATCAGACGCATTAAAAACTCCTAAAGGGCATATCCCATGAGTGACAATACCAAAGCCACTAATGCCATGTGGGGCGGGCGCTTTGCCGCTGGCCCCGACGCCATCATGGAGGCTATCAACGCCTCAATCGGGTTCGACCAGCGCCTTGCCCAGCAGGACATCGAAGGCTCTCGTGCCCACGCCGCCATGTTGGCAAGTGCAGGCATCATCACAGATAGCGATGCAGGCGCGATCCGGGAAGGGCTGCTCACCGTTTTGTCAGAGATCGAGGGCGGAACTTTCACTTTTTCGACCGCGCTTGAGGACATTCACATGAATGTCGAGGCGCGCCTGAGTGAAATCATCGGCGAACCAGCTGGGCGGCTACACACGGCGCGAAGCCGCAACGATCAGGTGGCGCTTGATTTTCGCATGTGGGTACGCGGCCAGACCGATGCGGTTTGTGACGGGCTGATAGCTTTGAACAAAGCGCTTTTGATCCAGGCCGAGGCCGGGGCGGATTGGGTTATGCCCGGTTTTACCCATCTTCAAGTTGCCCAACCGGTGACATGGGGCCACCACATGATGGCGTATGTCGAGATGTTTGGCCGTGACCTCAGCCGTTTTCAGAATGCACGTGCGCGGATGAACGAATGCCCACTTGGGGCGGCGGCCCTTGCTGGCACTTCGTTTCCGATTGACCGGCACATGACGGCAAAGGCGCTGGGCTTTGATGCACCGGCTGCGAATTCATTGGATGCGGTGGCAGACCGTGATTTCGCGCTGGAATTCCTTGCTGCTGCAAGCATTTGCGCCATGCATCTAAGTCGTTTTGCCGAAGAGCTGGTAATCTGGTCTTCGGCGCAGTTTCGTTTTGTGGCTTTGTCGGACCGTTTCTCGACCGGTAGCTCGATCATGCCACAAAAGAAAAATCCGGATGCGGCCGAGCTGATCCGGGCCAAGATTGGTCGCATCATGGGGGCGATGGTTGGGCTGTTTACAGTGATGAAGGGCCTTCCGCTGACATACTCGAAGGACATGCAGGAAGATAAAGAACAGGTGTTTGATGCCGCTGACAATCTGATGCTGGCAATTGCCGCCATGACCGGCATGGTGTCGGATATGTCTGCCAACAAAGAAACGCTCGAGGCGGCTGCTTCCACCGGATTTTCCACCGCGACCGATCTGGCCGACTGGCTGGTGCGCGCCCTGAACATGCCGTTTCGCGAGGCACATCATGTGACCGGTGCGTTGGTTGCGCTTGCAGAAAGCCAAAATTGTGATCTGCCGGACCTGACGCTTACAGATATGCAATTTGTGCACGAAGCCATTACGGGGGATGTCTTTGAGGTGCTGGGTGTGCATAATTCAGTGGCAAGCCGGGTAAGTTATGGTGGCACAGCGCCATCTGAGGTTAAAAAACAAATTGCCCGCTGGAAGGAGAAACTGAAATGATCCGTATTGCCTTGGTTGCTGCTTTTGTGACGCTTGCCGCTTGCGGTGTGGATGGTGAACCTGTCTCACCCGCTGCCGCACAGGACCAGCCTGCTGAATAACGCGAAAGTCAGGCCGCAATCTGTCGCACCTTGAGAGGCATTCCTTAGCTTCCAAAGCGGTGCAAAAACCACTAAGCCCTGTGAGACCTTGTAACCGGAGCCCGCATGTCCCCCCTGCGTCTCACCTATCTGATCCTTGCTATCATCGGCGCGCTTTGGCCAATGAGTTACTTCTATGCTTGGTTTGCAGAAAATGGCTGGTCACTGCTTGGGCTGGTTGAGGCCTGGCAAGTCAATGATGCGACCAAAGGTGCGGCAACAAACCTTTTGATCACCGGGGCCGCTCTGACAATCTGGATCATTGCCGAAACCCGCATACGCAAAAACTGGATCGCGTTCTGGGCAATCCCGGCAACTTGGATAATCGGGATTAGTTGTGGCCTGCCGCTTTACCTTTTCCTGCGCACGCGCCCCGTCACTTAAGCGCCCCGGCTGGTCGCCCGGCAAATAACGTTTGCTTCAAATTGGACCACGAACTAATTGGGACGCGCGTTGACAGGACGTTATCACAAATATTGCATCCTGCCTTGCCTGTGCTAATAGGCGGAACCGAAACTGGAGCGCGAAATGGATCACTTTACCCATAAAAATGGCATCCTGCATGCCGAGGACGTAGCTGTACCAGATATCGCCGCCCAAATTGGCACGCCCTTTTATGTCTATTCCGCGGCCACTCTTACCCGGCATTACCAATTGTTTACCGAAGCAATGGCCGGGATGGATCATTTGATCTGCTATTCGATCAAGTCAAATTCCAATCTTGCAGTGCTGAAACTCCTGGGTGATCTCGGGGCTGGAATGGATGTGGTTTCAGGCGGTGAATATGCCCGCGCCCGTGCTGCCGGGATTCCCGGAGAGCGGATTGTCTTTTCGGGCGTTGGCAAGACCCGTTCTGAAATGCGTTTGGCGCTTGAGGGCGGAATTCGTCAGTTCAATCTGGAAAGCGAACCCGAGATGTTGGCATTATCCGGAATTGCAGAGGAAATGGGGGTTACCGTCCCAGTCACCTTTCGGATTAACCCAGATGTGGATGCCAAAACACATGCCAAAATCTCCACCGGCAGATCCGAGGACAAATTCGGCGTCCCTATTGCTAAGGCGCGCATGGCTTACGCAGGCGCCGCCGCCGCGCCCGGATTGGAAGTAGTGGGAATTGATCTGCATATAGGTAGCCAGTTGACAGAGCTTGAGCCATTTCGCCACGCCTTTGAAAAAGTGGCAGACCTGACCAAGGTCTTGCGCGCAGACGGCCATAGCATAACCCGGCTGGACCTTGGCGGTGGCTTGGGAATTCCTTACGAGACCTCAAATGAAGGCCCGCCTTTGCCGATCGAATATGGGGCCATGGTGCAGGAGGTCCTTGGCGATCTTGGCTGCGAGATTGAGATTGAACCGGGGCGGTTGATTTCAGGCAATGCCGGGTTGATGGTCGCCGGGGTTACTTTTGTCAAACAGGGTGCAGACCGGCAATTTCTGATCCTTGATGCGGCGATGAACGATCTGGTTCGTCCTGCATTGTATGAAGCTCATCACGATATTGTGGCAGTCAACCAGGCAGCGCCAGGTGGTGAAGTCCAGGTCTATGACATTGTCGGTCCTGTCTGCGAAAGCAGCGATACCTTTGCCCGCGCACGCGCAATGACGCCTCTGATTGCAGGTGATTTGGTGGCGTTTCGCTCGGCCGGGGCATATGGCGCGGTGATGGCATCGGAATATAACAGCCGGCCCCTGATCCCCGAGGTTATGGTCAGCGGCGATCAATATGCGGTTATCCGCCTCCGTC
>JAAEUB010000456.1 GCA_024227755.1 Paracoccaceae bacterium
GCGAATAAGTTCCTGCGTGATATCGACAGCCTCTTTGGCATCTGTAACCCGCGTCCCCGAGGCCTCGCCAACAAAGTCGATTTGAAGCGAAGCGCCGGTATCCGCTCCCATTGCTATTTTCACAAAAGCATTTGGATTGAAGCGGTCAGGTAGATAAGCGTCGATTTCCAGCAAAGAATATACCGGGTCCTCCTGATCAGAATATCCATAGGTGTCGACGACCTGAACGAACAGTTCACCGCCGTCAGAGGCGAAATAGCGCATCCCCTGATAGCCCCATGATTCATCGTCAGATCTGAACAATTCTGTCCCCTGTGCATCATAGAAACTGACGAAATACCCCTGATGGGGATTACGCGGCATCAAATGGGCACCGACAATGCTGCCCTCGGGCGCTGAAATCTTGAACCAGTCCTCGCCGCCATCGTCGAGGTTGATAAGCCCGGTGAAGGGCAGGGTGATTTCGGTAGCACTGGCAAGGGTGTCATTGGGTTCGTAATTATCCAGCGCAGGTTCAAGCGTCAGCCGGATTTGCACGTCGGTCGGGTCAAGTGGGGCATAGGTTGATCGCAGGTGGATTTCATGCTCGCCTGCCTCGACGATCCTCAGATGAAATGGCGTGTTTCGATCATTTTCGTTCTCTGTTTCCGGTGGGCGTGCGGCATATTCAAACGCGATTTCACCATATGCAGATGTATCAGAAAACAGATTAGGTGCCAAAACACCCGTACGTGGCACATTCACGCTTATTGTGGCCTGACCATCGTGATTTAGCGATATGCTGACAATCTCATCCAGTTCCACCGGCATGGCATCCTGAGCATGTGCAGAAACGATGCCTGAAAGGGTCACGATCAGCAAAACGATAGGGATTGATTGAACTCGCCGCATTGCTTACTCCAATTCCCGCGCGACAGCACTTGCAATGCTGGAGCGTGCGCGGCCCAGATCGGTCGAGGCATTGCGTACCGCTTCGGCCATATTACGCACCCTGTTGAGATCAGCCTCGCCCTTGGAGGAGGTTCCGAACTCGGCGCTGTCTTCGCTGGGGGAAGAGTTGACACCCCATCCCGAGGCGGCTGGACCGGAACCGTAATAGACATAGTAAAGGCGGGTTTGAAGCCGGGCAAAACAACGCCCATCCGGCAGTGAGCGTTCGATAAACCAATGCTCAACCAACCCGATCGTGTCAAATGGCTCTGCCGGTGTAACCTGAACCTGATAGGCGCGCCATGAGGATGGGTTGCACTGAACTGCCTTGACCGGATCAGGTTCAGGCGGTGCCTCGGGTTCCTGTTCCTCAAGCGTTGCCCTGTGTTCGCGGGTTTTGGCGCTCAGATCGCGTACCGCCGCCGCGACGTTGCCGTCACAGGTTTCTTCGCCATCGGTAAAAGAGGCGAAACGCCATTCGCCGGCACCTGGGTCAGCGCTGGAATCAAAGAGATTTCCGGCAACATAATGCGCCCGGGCAAGGGCTGTACCGCCATCAGGGCTGACCGAGCGGATATAGGCAGCAAGTGCTTCATGATCTCGTGTGAATGGATAGGTCTGGATGGACGAACACGACGAAAACACAACCGCCCCGACTTCGACAACCAGATCCTCAGGCAGTTGCGCCAAAGTCTCCTCTATACCCCCCTTGGCCATCTCCATGCGGCCGCTATCATCCATCGAGCCTGAACCGTCCAGGATGATGACAAAAGACAGATCAACGGGCGCTGCAAGGAAATGCCAAGTATCAGCCCCGCCATGTGGCGAGTTTACCCCACCGCGCCCGTCCTCATAGCGGATCCAATGATCATAGGAATATGGGTCGCGTTGGATTTGGGTGACCGTGCGCGGATCGCCGTCCAGCTGCTTTTCGGCGTCATCTGTGGCCCGGATTGATATGGGTATCCTGCCGTCGGTCATGCCACCGGTGACAGCGGCATAGTCAAAACTGCCCGTCCAGTCGCGGCCTTCGCCACTCATGGTAACCAAAACGCCCCCGATTGAGATTTCTGGCGCATTGCGGACGGCAGAGCTCAGACTGATCGAGATTTCGCCGCTCCCGGTTTCGGGTGGAGCAACCCGGTTGCTCACGGTTAATCCCCTGTGAGGGTCATTAAGCGCCTGGGCGGTAAGATTTGGCGCTTCTTTCATGTCCGGCCCGCCAATCCACTTGGCGCCATAGATTTTTTGGCGTCCCTGAGTAACTTTGATCTCGTCCACCCATATGGGAATGATGTCCAGCAACACTTCAAGATCAGCATATGGCTGTTCACCCGGGAGGCGCGGATCGCTGTCAATCCGGCCACCATTTTCAGCCTTCACATAAACCTCAAGCGTTTGGAAACCCAACCGCCGAAGGAAGAAGTCGCCGCCAAGAAGCTCGAAATTGCCACGCCATTTTGTATCCGATATCCACTCGCCAGTAACCTGATCACCTCCGATATGAATACTTGTCTGCTCGGGGCCTTTGTCCATCGGGCGGTCAAACTCCAGCTCGACCTGTACCGGGCCGGGGTCGATGGGGCGGAAGGGTTCAGGATCCTCAGGCGGCGGGACGTTGTCGGCGAAAGCTCCGGGGTCATCAGGTTGATCGCTTACCGGCGTGTGCTCAAGAAACACAGTATCCCCGCGTGATATCTTAACATTCCTGATCTCTGGCCGTGGAATTTCATCAAGCAGGGCAAAACGGCCAACGCTTTGTAACCCGTGTTGTTGTGATCCCCCGGCGGCACGGTCAACAAAGATAAAGGTGAGTTTGTCGCGACTAAACTCGATTTCGGAAAAGTTGTCCTCGATCGAAAATACCAGCTCCGTGTCGCTCCAGTCTTCGATGCCGGTGATTTCGGTAAGGTTTGAGCTTGCTTTGCCCATAAAAAGCCTGCCCTGAACGCTGCCAAAGTGCAGACCGGTAAGGGTGATGCTGTCTTCTATATCGGTAATTCTGGCGACGATATCGCGCTGCCGGTCCTCACTGGCTTCCAACAGGTTGATGACCGGCACCATGTCACACCACGCGGCAATTGATTGATTTGACAGCTCCCAAGCGTCGGAAAGATAGGCGTGGGTGTTGTTCTCGCGCCCGTCCGGCATCAAAGTATTATCTTCGTTGCGTACTGTTGCATGGGTCCATGGCACATATCCCGGATGCAGCCGGTAAGGCGTGGCATCGGTGTTGTTCGTCGGCGGGGTCCAGTTGCTGGCAATCTGGCAAAGTGGGCGGACCTGATTTGTATTATAAGCAAACTGAACCGACTGGGTTTCAGCCTGCTGGCCTTTATAGCCCTCCCAGGTTCCGGCATACATACGCTGGGCCAGTATGCGGCACGCGGCACGTTCGCTGTCTTCCTGCGAGCCACGGTAATTGTTCAGATAATCCCCGGGGTTTTGGCAGAAATACCCAGCGCGCGCGCGGTTGAATAACCCAAACAACGTTTCTCTGTCGCGCCCGCGGGCGTCTGTTACCGGCAGGCTGTCAAGATCGGTCGGTTCAAAATAGCTGGCGGCTGGGTAGGCACCTGCTTGTTTCGCATCTCCATATGAGCCTATGCCGCCCTGCGCAAGATCCACTCCGTCCGGACTAATAAAGGCCCGCATATTAATGCGTGCAGTGATAACGGCCAATTCGACACGGTCAACTGCCGCGTTTATCAGCCCTTCAAGTTCGCTGCCAGCACCCAGTTCGTCGATGCCAGCCTCGGTTTTTAGCGCTGGCACATAACGTGCTATCGCGCCAAGCCCGGTGACGGCCAGAAATTTCCCCTCTGCCCCCCAGCCAACCTCGATTGAGCGGTTGGTGGCCCAGGGATTGAGGCAGGCGTCATCGACCCCGCTTTGCACATTGCCAGCAAGGCGCACCCGGTCAATTCCCAGCCCGCCGTCCGGATGGGTTCCGAAAAGGGCAATAACCTCGCCAAAGCTTGAGGCAAGGCACATCATCATCGCCTCACGTTGGAAGGACGCATTTAGTGCCGTGTCGCTGTATCCGCGAACAGCGTATTCCTTGCCAAAGAACCCGTCCTCTAAATCCTCAAGCCTGTAATCACCGACGCCTTCGTAAACGGTCGGGGAATTGGCAAACCGCCAGTCGGGTGTATACAGCCCCACTGGAATACCCAAGATGGTGTTGGAAAGGTATTCCGGCGACGACATTGCATCAGGCACATTTTCCTCGGCCACAGATTCGTAGCCATGCAAAATTCCGGTAAACAGGCCGGTAACGACCGCCGAACCCAGTTCATTTCCATACGCCGCCGCATTGTATTCCGGGGCACCCCAGCGATCCCACATATGACCCGTGGCCCAACGATCTGACAAAAAGTGCTGCGCATAGGCCTCATAAGCCAGTGCCAGAAGCTCGGCCTCGCGGATTGCGTCCCTGTGGGCGGTACGCTCGTCCTCACTGGTTGTACGGTCCAGCATGGCAGCAGCATCTGCTGCAAGGTCCAGCGCCACATCATGCAAAATCAGGTAACTCGCCGTTGCCTGAGACCCAAAATGTGAAGCGTTGAACCCGGCCCCGTGCCACAGGGCGTAGACGTGGCAATAGTCTAGCTGCTGGTCATTTGCAGGGCGCGACGGGCACAGCTGGTTCTTGTTGGCCCAGTCATAGATCGTATAGCTGAAGTCGGGAATGCCGGCAAAATGCGGCGGGGCAGGCAATGTGCGTCTTTCGAGCGGGAAATCCCCCGCTTGCGACAAAGGATGGGTGGTGCGGCCCGCCAGATCCGGCCGAAAAAGGCTGACGTTGAGGTCAATGGCGGTGAAATCACTGCGTTCGCCGATATTCCACTTATGCCCTGGGGTTGCCAGGTCCAGCGCCTTTTGCGCCAGTATTTCGTGTTCATTACGTGAACAGGACGAACCATGCGAGCCGCTCAGGCAGTTATAAATCGATAGCCATTTATCACGTTCTCCGGGGCCTTTGGGTTCATGCTCTTTTGTGTCCCACGCGAATGCAGGAAATGCTGAAAGGAAGGCAAGGAATATTGACAGGCGGAGCCACATCATGACCCGTCCTCCACTGGCAGGCACCATGCCTGATCCCCGATAAATACATCTTCGAAAGCCCTTAAGACACTTTCAGGATCATCCGCAGTAGAGCTGGCAAATTCATCGGTACAAACCGCAGGGCATGCGCTTTTGCTCACGCAATTGTTGATCAGGGCGGCTTTGTCTTGCGAAGACGGCGCGCCTTGAGTGCCCACGTCCATGCAGACGAAAATGCTCTGCAGGCAGTCACCCCATTGTGCAACCTCGTCGTCCACAGATGGGTCATAGCGCATCACCGCGCCCTCGGTGCCATGCGCGCCCCCAATTGTGCCCGCTACCGTGCAATCATCGCCGCATTCTGACGTATAGGGAATTGTTGCAGCTTCCCACGCGTCCAAACCGGGCCGCGCATCATGGAAAAAGAAGAAGTAGACAAGTGCCACGACAGCCAAGCCGCTGGCAATCAGGACAAGCCATAGGGTGAGCTTTCGCCCTTGAAGAAGTGTTTGACCTTCTGGCTTTGGTGACATGGCAGCCCCCCTGGGCATTACCTTCAGCTTGGCACATTTTCGCAAAAACGCAAAATCGAGGCGTCTGGGGGATTTTCGATGGCTTTCTCATCTTAACTTGGAGGAGGATTTAAACTGAGGAATTGGCGTTTCTCAAACGAATTCACCGCGCCAAATGCTGCGCGCACCCGCGCATATCCGTCAAGGAAGTTGCTCAGAAACAGGAGGTTCCTTTGCCATCACCCTAGTTTAGCTCAATTGGGGTCAAATGCGCGCGTTTTAATCATCGATGTTGTATCCGTAGTATCCGGAGTATCGGTATCCGCTTTCTTTGCCTTCGTTGAAGTTGAGGATTGTGACGACGGGGATGTCTGAGGATGTGCTGTCGATGAGTTGGTCATAGGCGGCTCGCAGGTCGGTCTGGCTGGCTTCCGCGAAGCGGGCACAAAGGACGATGCAGTCAGCCAGGGGGGCGACATAGCGGGCATCGACCACGGGGATAAGCGGCGGGGTATCGATGACGACGACTTCAAAGATGGATTTGGCATTGGCAACAAACTCGGCGAAGGTTCTTGATTGCAAAAGCTGGTCGGTGGGAATATCGCTTCGCCGCTGGCCCAGGATCACGCTTAATCCGCCGGCACGATCACTGACATAAAAGCTGTCCAGTTCCTGATATTCTTTCGGGTATTGCAGGAAATCCAGCAACCCCGCCTTCGGCTCGAGGCCAAGGAATTTGTGTAGGGTTGGTTTGCGCATATCGGCGTCGATAAGTAAGGTTTTCTTGCCCGCGGCCGCATAGGTTCTGGCCAGGGACAATGCGCTGACGGATTTCCCTTCGGCGGGGATTGAGGATGTGACCATAACCACCATTCCGTCGGGTAGTTCTGCGCCAATACTTCGGTCAATTGCGGCGCGCAGACGTCGGAATGATTCGGCAAACAGCGACATTGGCTGATCGAGAACGGTGTCGGCAACAGAAAGCTGTTCGGTTGACGGGGTAAGTCGCGGGACCAGGGTGCCTACTTTTGCCGGAATGATATTGGCCAGCTGGCTGATGGAATTAATGCCGCCGACATAATACTCGTTGAGGAAGGCAAAGCCGATGCCAAGGCCCAGCGAAGCCAGCAGGGCCAGGGCCAGCACCAGCTTTTTCTTGGGAAAAGATGCCAGGGACGGTGCCAGGGCCTGGGAGACAACCCGGCTGTCGGCCACCTGTACCAGCGCCTGCGCTTCAAGATCGCGCATCCGGGTCAGGAGGGTATCATATTGTCGCTGTGTGATCGCCGCGTCCTGTTGCAGGCCGTAAATCTGGGACACGGTTTCTGCCGAAAGCTCGGCCGCCAGCAATTCGCGGCGGATGTCTTCACGCGCCTGATCCCCGAAAGCATAATACTCGCTCACATCCTGACGCAGAGAAAGCAGTTCAGTTGTGCCCTCTTGCCTGATTTTGTTCTCGATCTGGGACAGGCTTGCACGCAGATCAATCTGTTCCTGGCTGCCTTCTGCCAGTTGCCCCAATTGGCGCGCCAGTGTCTGGCGTTGGGCCTGCAGGGCTTCAAGGGCATCTGATTGAAGCACTTGTGTAAGTGCATCCCAGTCCTGAGCCCCGAGGGCGCCTTCGGCCGCCTCGACTGCTATTTGTGCGCTAAGGCGGTTCGCTTCAATTTGTTGAAACGCCAGTCTGAGTTCTTCTAC
>JAAEUB010000457.1 GCA_024227755.1 Paracoccaceae bacterium
ACCCCTTGCAAAAAAACTTATCCGCATCATTCCAACCACGGTTACGCTATGTGTATCGCCCCGGGAAACACCGGACCATGGACCGGATGGATCGGGTGGGGCGGCGGTGTCCTTCGGGTAGGCTACGGTAGTCTACTGGGCGATGAGCCCCCACGTTGGAGCCCGACGGACCTCGGGGTCGTTATCCACGGATTTCGGACCGGGAAGTAACCAGGGCAAGCCACCGACGGGGCGCGAGCGATTGCGTCACATAAAAATTACATAGAGGCGACAATTGCTGCGTCCCGTGTTTCACTTTCTTCAGCCTGCGAACTTCGCGTGGGTGCAATGCGGCACGCCCTCACCAGACCGGCACCAACAATACCAGCAGTCCGCCCGCAAACCCCGCCAACCGCACCAGCCAACCCATTGGCGCAATTATCGCAAAGGATATCATCGCCAGTGCCAACGCCACTTTCACCATCGCCAGAATTGCCATGAACGGTGACTGGGCAACTGCAATCAGGGCCGGGTTGGCGATCATGCCGAGGGGGATCAGGTATAGACCGATACCGAGCGCCATGGCGCTACCGGCCACCTTCAGCCAGTTTTCCTCCACCATTCCGGCAGCGATAAAAACGGCACCACAGACCGGCGGGGTGATGGTGCTTAGAAGGGCAAACCAGAAGACAAACAAATGCGCCTGCAGCGGCTCAAGGCCAAGATTAATCAGCGCCGGACCGGCAACCGAAATGCAAATCACATAGGCTGCTGTCGTCGGCACCTCCATGCCGAGAATGAGGCAGGCAAGCGCGGTGAGCAAAAGCGCCGGCCACAACAGGCCGCCGGAACCGGAAAGGATAAGTGAGGTGATCTTGACCCCAAGCCCGGTAATGCCAAGCACCCCGATGATGATGGAGGCGCACAGAATGATTGATGCAATGGTGGCAATTTGCGTTCCGGCGCCGATGCAGACTTTTTCAATCCGTTTGATTGTGCGGGTGCGATTGAAGGTAAGCCTGCCATCAAGCAGCAACAAGAAAGCACCGGTAATCATCGCCATCGAGGCTGCATATTGCGGAGTGAAACCGCCAATGAACATGCCCCACAACAGCACCGAAAAAGGCACCAGAAAGAATGCCGAGGTAATTAAAACCTGTTTCATCGAAGGGCGCTGGCCTTCCGGCAGGGCGCTTAGTTCGTATCGCCGCGAATAGGCATCAATGCCAATCCATACAGCAAAGAAAAACAGCAGT
>JAAEUB010000458.1 GCA_024227755.1 Paracoccaceae bacterium
CAAATTCCACCTTCTGATGCGTTTGGCCAGGTGGGATTCAAGCGACGTACGCCTCATATTTTCACCCCGGAAGAGATTGCAGCGCTCTTGACAGCGGCGGCACAACTCACCCCTGAGGGCTCGATACGACCAGCGACCTATGCAACGCTTTTCGCGCTGCTGGTGGCTACCGGCCTGCGTAGTTCTGAAGCGCTGGCGCTAACGCTTGAGGATATTAGCGAGGACGGGCTCATCATCCAGGAAACCAAGTTTCGCAAATCCCGCTTGGTGCCGCTGCATGAGACAACGATTAGAGGCTTGGAACGGTATCTCAGGTTACGTAGTCAGCTTGGCGCAACGGCCACTGCAGTATTCGTTTCCATCAAAGGGACAGCCCTGTGCTACTCCACCGTGGTGACGGTGTTCCTTCACTTGATCCGGCGTATCGGATTGCGGCTTGGACCTGGCCATCCCGGTCCGCATCTGCATGACCTTAGGCACACCTTTGCCGCCCGTTCGCTTGAACAATGTGGCAGTGATCCAAAGGCGATCAAACGCCATATGACCGCACTGAGCACGTACCTTGGACATGCCCACGTTTCCGATACCTACTGGTATCTTCATACCACCCCCATGCTCATGACCCAAATTGCCAGGGCCGCAGAGGCCTTACATAAAGGAGCGCAGCCATGACCGCCATCGCCCCCTATATGAGCGCTTTTTTGCGCGAACACCTGCCGCAGGAACGACGGGTAAGCCCTCATACCTGCGATACCTATGCTTACGCCTTTCAGTTGCTCCTGTGTTTTGCCGCCCGTAGGTTCCAGACTCAACCTTCGTCGCTTGAACTCGAACAAATCGACGCACCCTTGGTGCTTGCATTCCTCGAGCATATCGAGACCGAACGCGGCAACTCACCCAAAACCCGCAATGCGAGACTGGCCGCCATACATGCCTTCTTCCGCTTCCTGGAATACCGCCTGCCCTCCTGTCTTGATCAAGCGCGCCGCATCCATGCCATCCCCACGAAAAAGACCGATGAACGGCTCATTGACTACTTGACCCATGAGGAGATTCAGATACTCCTCGACGTGCCTGATCCGACAACCCCAGCAGGTATCCGAGACCGCGCGATGCTGCATTTGGCCTTCGCGGCCGGCCTTCGTGTCTCGGAACTGGTCGGACTGCGCCTCGAAGACCTCGAACTCCAGCCACAACCCGCCATTTTCGTACATGGCAAGGGACGCCGAGAACGCTCATTGCCCTTGTGGCAAGAAACCGTGGCCGCACTGCGGTCTTGGCTCGCGGTGCGAGGCGAGGGCAAACATTGTGAGTTCTTCCTCAATGCCCGTGGTCAAGCCATGACCCGCTCCGGTTTCGAGTACATCCTCGCCAAACACGTCAAGATCGCGACCCTGAAACACCCCTCCCTCGAGAAAAAACACATCTCGCCGCAGGTGTTGCGCCACGCTTGCGCCATGCATATCTTGCAGGCAACCCATGATGTACGAAAGGTCGCTCTGTGGCTCGGCCATGCAAGTTTGCAGAGCACCGATATGTTCCTTCATGCCGCGACCACCGAGAAGTTGGAGGCACTCGCCGCCGGTGCTCCTCCTAATGTTCGCCGGGGACACTTCCGGCCACCGGATAAACTCCTGGCGCTCCTACAGTCTACACAGAAGGATGCCCGTTATGCGCAGCGGTAACTGCATGAAAAGCACCAGCCGCGCACGTTCGCCTCCACCAACTGCGCATAACGGTAAACAGCACATAACGGCGGTTATGCGCTGCAGCGCATAACCGTCGCGGCATCGATGGGCTGGCCGCCCTGTGCCGGCAACGGCTCGGAGAGAATCCCCTGGATGGTGCGATCTTTGTGTTTCGCAACCGCCGGGGGACGTCGCTCAAGCTCTTATGTTATGACGGGCAGGGGTTCTGGCTCTGCCAGAAGCGTCTCTCGCAGGGGCGCCTGACCTGGTGGCCCACCTCAGCACAG